>CAZWNX010000070.1:0-3391 GCA_964635395.1 uncultured Lachnospiraceae bacterium | reverse complement strand
AGGAGCCAACCGAGGAAGCGACGCAGGAAGAGGCGGAAGCAACAAATGATGAAGCAGATTATATTGATTTTAAAGTTGAAAATGCGCAGGGAGAAGAAGTTGCTTTATCTTCACTGATTGGGAAACCAATCATATTGAATTTCTGGGCAAGTTGGTGTGGACCTTGCCAAAGTGAAATGCCAGATTTTCAAGCAGCATATGAAGAGTATGGTGATGAGATTGAGTTTGTGATGATTAATTTGACAGATGGTGGACGTGAAACAAAAGAGGTGGCACAGGACTTTATCACGGAAAAGAATTATACTTTTCCAGTCTATTATGATATTTCGGGGGATGCAGGGTATGCTTATCAAATTGCATCGATACCAACCACGTATTTTATTAGCAAGGAGGGGAAAATAGTAGCTTCAGGACAAGGCATGTTAGAAAGAAAAGAAATTGATGAAGGAATTGCATTATTGATTCCACAAAACGACGAAGAATAGGGGGTTTCAAAATGGCGAGATCGAAAAAAACAATGGATGGAAACACGGCTGCAGCACATGTTGCGTATGCATTTTCAGAATTAGCAGCGATATATCCGATTACTCCATCCTCAACAATGGCAGAAGTAACAGATGAATGGTCTGTTGCTGGTCGAAAAAATATGTTTGGACAAACGGTCCAGGTGACGGAACTCCAGTCAGAAGGTGGGGCAGCAGGCGCTGTACATGGAGCGCTGGTAGCAGGAGCGCTTACGTCTACATTTACAGCTTCTCAGGGACTTTTATTAATGATTCCCAATTTATATAAAATTGCGGGAGAGCAACTTCCAGGAGTTTTTCATGTTGCAGCTAGAACGATAGCGACGCATGCATTATCTATTTTTGGTGATCATGCAGATATTTATGCGAGTAGACAAACTGGAGTTGCAATTTTAGCACAATCAAGTGTTCAAGAGGTTATGGATTTATCGGCAGTTTCTCATTTAAGTGCCATCAAAGGGAAACTACCGTTTATAAGCTTTTTTGATGGATTTAGGACTTCTCATGAGATGAAAAAGGTTGAAACATGGGATTATGAAGAGTTGAAGGAACTCGTTGACTGGAAGGCAATTGATGAATTTAGAAGTCGAGCGTTGAATCCAAACCGTCCAAAAGAGATGGGATCGGCTCAAAACCCTGACGTGTACTTCCAGGCGAGGGAAGCTTCGAATCTTAGTTACATAGCAATTCCAACTATAGTCCAAGATTATATGAATCAAATAAATCAAAAAATTGGAACAGATTACAAACTATTTAATTATTATGGCGCAAGTGATGCACAACATATTATTGTTGCTATGGGTTCGGTTTGTGAAACAATAATGGAAACCATTGATTATCTAAATGCAAGTGGAGAAAAAGTAGGACTTGTACAGGTTCATTTATATAGGCCATTTTCTATTCAGGCATTTGTGGACGCAATTCCAGAAACAGTTACCAAAATTTCGGTATTAGACCGAACGAAAGAACCAGGTGCAATTGGTGAACCTTTATATCTTGATGTCGTTGCTGCTTTACGCGATACAAAGTTCCATGGGGTGCCGGTATATTCTGGAAGATATGGATTAAGTTCAAAGGACACATCGCCAGGACAAATCGTGGCAGTGTATCAAAACGATGCAAAAGAACGATTTACGATTGGTATTGTAGATGATGTTACAAATCTTTCCCTTGAAACAGTGCAGAATATCAAAACAACTCCAGATAAAACAGTAAGTTGTAAGTTTTGGGGACTTGGAGCAGATGGAACAGTGGGTGCCAATAAAAATTCAATTAAGATTATTGGTGATAACACGGATTTGTATGTTCAGGCATACTTTGACTATGACTCGAAAAAATCTGGTGGAATTACGGTATCCCATCTTCGTTTTGGAAAAGACCCAATTCGTTCTGCGTACTTAGTTAAAAGGGCAGACTTTGTAGCGTGTCACAACCCATCCTACATGGGTAAGTATGATATTGTTCAAGAAATTAGAGATGGTGGAACCTTTTTACTAAACACACCATTTAAAACAGCAAATGAATTAGAGGATGTATTGCCTGGAAATGTAAAACAGTATTTAGCAAATCACAATATTTCCTTTTATGTGATTGATGCAGTAAGTATTGCGAAAGAGATTGGACTTGAGGGAAGAGTAAATACAATACTTCAATCTTCATTTTTCCAACTAGCAGATATTATACCAAGTGATCAAGCCATTGAGTTGATGAAAGAGGCTGCAAAAAAGACCTATGAGCGAAAGGGACAAAAAATTGTTGAGATGAATTATCAGGCAATTGATCGAGGCTCAAAAGAAGTAGTGAAAATCGAAATTCCAAACGAGTGGGGTGATTCTCAAGTATCTTCAAGTCAGGCAAAAATCACATCATCGCGTAAGGACTTAGAAGATTTTATTAACGCCATTCAAATTCCAGTAAATGCTCAAAAGGGAAATGATATTCCAGTATCGGCATTTCTTCCATATGCAGATGGCGTGACACCATCCGGTTCAGCAGCGTTTGAAAAAAGAGGGGTGGCAATTAATGTACCGGTATGGAATTCGCAGAACTGTATTCAGTGTAATCGTTGCTCGTTTGTTTGCCCGCATGGTGTAATCAGACCAGTGGCGTTAGATGAGACACAGCAAACGAATGCACCGGATGGAATGAGTATGATTCCAATGGTGGGAATGGATCAATATAAATTTGCGATTATGATTTCTTCGCTAGATTGTCAGGGATGTGGATCTTGTGCGAATGTTTGCCCAGGAATGAAAGGTGAAAAAGCCTTGACGATGAATCCATTGGGAGAGCATTTGGATCAGCAGGCATATTTTGATTATGGGGTATCGCTTCCTGAAAAACTAGATGCAGTTGCGCGGTTTAAGCCAGATACAGTAAAGGGAAGTCAGTTTAAGAAGCCACTCCTTGAGTTTTCCGGTGCTTGCGCAGGATGTGGAGAGACGCCATATGCGAAATTGGTGACGCAGATGTTTGGAGATCGTATGTATATTGCCAATGCAACAGGCTGCTCGTCGATTTGGGGAAATTCATCGCCTTCAACACCATATACTGTGAATGATCAGGGAAGAGGTCCGGCGTGGTCTAATTCATTGTTTGAAGATGCAGCAGAATTTGGTTATGGAATGTCTTTAGCGCAAAAAGCAATTCGTGAACGCTTAAAAGTTAAAGTAAAGAATCTTTTAGAAGTTACAAATCATATTGATTTGGGAGTTTCTTCCAAAGAATGGTTAGAAACATTTAATAATGGATTGTTAAATAAAGAAGCAACTGATAAAATGGTATTGGCACTAAAGGATTGTGGTAGTGAACTTTGTCAGGAACTGTTAAAAGAACAAGATTTTCTTGCGAAAAAGTCACAATGGATC
>CAZWNX010000069.1:6972-9933 GCA_964635395.1 uncultured Lachnospiraceae bacterium | reverse complement strand
TTAAAAATCTTTGGTAAAATAATAAATCGTATCTTCTTCGTTCCGCCATAGGTACCTATTCCTGTAATTATTGCAGAACCCGTTCCAACACTTGTATTCTTCGTATAGGCAATCGTATAATCCGTTCCTTCGACCAATACTGTATTTGCTGCTTTGTCTTTGATCATTACCGATGGCTTAAGTTCTTTACCCGTATAGATCAAGGATGCAATCTTTGAATAACTCATAGTGCCAATATCTTTTGCATAGATCCGATAATTTCGTTCAATTCTTCCACTGTAATTGCCCTTACCTGTGATTGTCACCGTAGGTGGATTGGTATCATCCACATCAGCAACTTGCGAAACATTTGCATAACTTAAGGTATAATCCACGTCCTTTTTTAGAACTATGTTTCCAACTTTAACGCTTACCTTAGAATATCTAGGTTTGCCAGCATTATAGAGAAGGTCCGTCGTTGTCACAGTAATATACCCGTTTTGGATTCGCTCATCGCTTAATTCATATGGCACAATCGTAAAGGTTTTCACGAGACTGCCCCGGAAGGTTCCAATGCCCGTGATTTTGACTGTTGGTGGTTTAGAACTACTGCTTTTGGCTGCTTTTATGTTATTTACAAAACGCACCTTATAATCAATGTTTTCTCGCAAGATAGTTCCATTATAGGATACTGATATGCTTGGTTTGATTGCTTTCCCCGAATAAGTAGCATCCGCGATTTCTTGTACAACAACCTTTGCATCCGTAACCAAAATTGGCTCTAGTACTTGATAGGTAGCCGTTGTTTCACCTTCGTAATTTCCAATTCCCTGAATTCTTACTGTTGCAGGTCCAAGATCAGCGTTATCTGCGTAGAACAATTTGTAATCCCTATTCTCTTTTAACAGTTTGCCATCCTCTTTTACCACGACTTTCCCTTTGGCAGCCTTTGAAGGATTATATAAAGCATTTTGCACATCTATTGAAATGTCGTTATCTGATATCGATTTTGGAACGATGGTGAATTTGATTGTTTTTGTATTGTTATAATTTCCTTTTCCCTTGATGATCAACATTGGTGGATTCTTACTTGTACTGTTTCTCGCTGCACGATTATTCTTATAACTTAAGGTATAGTCTATACCCTCTGTAAGTACAACTCCTTGATCACTAACCACTGGTTTAATTATCACTCCTGCTACCGAGTAAACTGGAACGCTAAACTCAGCGACTGTGATATCGCTATGATTTACAGCTTTCGGTGTTATCTTAAAGGTAATTGATTTGGTTCCACCAAATTCATTCTTGCCAATAAGGAGCATTTTAGCAGTTCCAGCTTGTATATTCTGTGAGTACTCAATGGAATAATCGCCTGTTTTGGTAATTGGATTATACTCCTCTAAACTTGTTATTGTTGAACCATTCTTATATCGAACAACTGGTTTTGGTACAATCTTTGATCCAGTATAACTTTGAGATGGTATTTTACCAACAACTGCTTTTTCAATGGATTTTCCTATAATTTGATACTCTAATACCTTTTGCTCTTTGTAATTACCAATTCCAGTCACAATTACTCGGATTGCAGTCGTTTTATCCGTTAGACCAATGCAATTTGAGCCCGATTCATCGACATATTCAAGTGTATAGTCCTTATTCAGAAGTAATTTGCGATTGCCCATCATAAGTATTGGTTTTGATTTTGCTACTTTCCCTGAATACAGAACATCTTTGATCTGAGCATTCAACTGAAATGTATTCATTCTTTGTGGCAATATTTCATAATAACTCTTGGCACTCCCTTTATAATTACCAACACCCATAACCATAACAGTTGGTGGCTTCTTCGAGAATACATTGCCAACATTAATATTGTTTATATACTTCACTTTATAGTCTTTGTTCTGAGTTAATAAAATATCTCCCGCATAAACATTGATAGATGGTTTTATTTGCTTTCCAGTAAACATTTGTGAAGGAATCGCTTCTACCCATAGACCATCTATTACTTTGGATACTTTGACCTTACAACTTGCAACCAACACATCTGAATAGGTATATGCACGAATGGTTGTTTCACCGATCTCTCTTGCGCTAACAACTCCGTCCTTTACAAATGCGATTTCTGAATTCGAAGATTCCCAGCGAACAGATGTATCAATCGCATTTTCTGGCAAAACCGTTGCCTTTAGAATCCTCTTGGTATTGATTGGCATTTCTATATTACTCTGATCAAGTGTTACAGAGGTTGGCATAAGTGGCATTGTTGGATTGGTTGAAACTACTTCAAAACCATAATCCGTTCCTGAATCATCTGATTTAATAATCACTTTAACCGTATCTCCAAGAACCTTAACCGTTTGTCCAGCAAGCGCAGTTCCTGTATATCTACCGACCTCTTGATCATTTGCATCCACAATCAGAATATAATCCTTATCTTGTTCGACGCTAGTATCTTGACTAAATGTAATCGATATTTCTTTTGCTCCTTTTTTGGTATATACATAACGATCATTTGTAGTATCCAAATATGGGTGAGTGCTTTGGAAATCTTCTATTGTATTGACTAGATACTGCGTTCCTACAACATGTAAATTGCAAATTGAATATTTATAAGTTTTATCCCTTGCGCAAACAGCAATCCTTGCCGTTCCTTTTTGAAGTGGTACTAGATTCCCATTTGAATCTACAGTAACAATCGCGTCATCCAGGCTATCATAATACAAGTCACCATGGCTCGTAATGGGTCCATAGGTATACTTTATCGTAGGCGTACTCCCTAGATATACATCTAAATCCGTTTGTTCAAGAATAACCGACGTGATTCGATCATACACTTGAATCAGACAACTTACTTGACACTCTCCCACGGTTGCAGTAATCGTTGTCGTTCCAAATCCTTGACCAGTTACAAGCCCTTTCGGATCCACAGTCGCTACTAGCAAATTGGAAGATTTCCATTTTACTTCTTGTGTACAATTG
>CAZWNX010000069.1:1528-6872 GCA_964635395.1 uncultured Lachnospiraceae bacterium | reverse complement strand
ATTGTTGTTGCTTTTGGAATTTGAATGCTCTTCAAGCTAGCAGCGCTTGCAAAAGAGCCCCCTTCAATACTCCCCAAACTATATGGTAAACTAATATTTTGTAAAGAAACGCAATTTGAGAATGCATTCGATGTTATTTCTTGGACTCCACATCCAATCGAAAGATTTGTCAATGCATCACAATGATTAAATGCCTCGGTTTCCAATGTTTCTACCGTATTCGGAATGATTACGGTCTTTAGAGCGTCACAATCTTGAAACGCTTTTTCTCCTATTGTCTTAAAATGGTTTGGAAATTCAAGCGTTTCTAAGGAATCACAATTCGCAAATGCCGAACCGCTAATTTCAAGTAATTGAGTCGGGAAAATCACTTGTTCTAATTTTGAACAATTGTAAAACACATTATATGTTATTGTTGTCATAGAATCTGGTAAATAGACTGATTTCAGATTTGTACAGTTATAAAAAGCTCTCTGTTTAATAACCTTAACACTACTTGGAATTTCAACTTGTTCCAAACTAGTACAATCTGAAAAAGCACAAAATCCAATTTCTTCTAAACCATCTGGAAAATTTACTTTTCTAAGCTTCGTACTTCTCGCAAATGCATAATCGCGAATGTATTTAACCGTTTCTGGAATTGTAATCTCTTCAATCGATGAGCAGCCTTTAAAAAGATCTCCTGGTATTGCAATAATACCGTATTCAAATTGAACATTCTTAAGATTTGTACAGCCTTCAAAGGTTCCTTCATTTGTATTTAATGTATTCGCGCGATCAGCGTATGATTTGGGGATAAACGCATATTCTAAACTTGTACAATTCTCAAATGGTTGAGAGCCCATACTAATCAAACTTTGTGGCAAACGAATTTCTTTCAGTTTTTCGCATCCACTAAAAGCCAACATACCAATATTGGTAACTGTACTAGGTATTTCAATAGTCTCTATTTGTGTATCATTAAAAAATAATAAATGTGGGATCTTTGTAAGTTGATCTGGTAGATGAACATATGAAAGATTTGTACACTCTTTTAATACAGATGGGTCTATGGTTGTAATACTATTTGGCAAATCTACTCCTAGCAAACTAGTATTGTACGCAAGCGATAATTCTCCAAGCGTTGTTAATGAAGACGGGAACACATAACTTCTCACACTCTTATTATTATGAAAAGCACGAACAGCCACACTTGTAACTGTGTCTGGAATACGGACAATTGCTTGGTTTCCTGAATACGATTTCAATACTCCATTTTCAATATTAAAATTAATAGAGTCATCAACGAGTCCCGTATCACTCATTCCATAAAGTGCATCATAATTATTCGCATGATATAATTGAATGAGATTCTCTCCTTGAGCATTTGGTTGCCCAAACAGCTCAAGACACTGATCATAATCGATATAATGTTCCCTTATATAGTCATCCGAATCTTTGGTGAAGTCGCAATCATAAACCAATACACTATTTGCAGTCGCTTTCAAAAAAATCATATAGTGAGTTTCTTTATTCGCGCCCTGCGCTTTAATCACATCTCCCATTTTGGCTTGTTGCATCAACGAGATTATTCCCAACTTTACAAAACTTTGGTTTTTCAACTCTGCAACTAACGTAGAATGTTCTTCCATTCCATACTCAAACTCTGTGTTTTCTAAAGGCTTATATAAACACGAAAACACCATCTTCGCAAAGGCGAAACTGGCGTCATCACTTAGTTCATTATTTGTATAGGACTGTCCTATATTTGGCAAATAACTCTCCTGCGCCTCTAATTCTTGCAATGTCTGATACATACTTTTCGGAGGAGTTATTCCCTCAACCGCTATAACAGGATTGCTTACACTTTCTATTGGAATAAGACTATCCTCACTCACTTGCTGACTGGCAAACACCTCCATCGGAAGTGTCTGCAGACATAATAACAAACATAACATAATTGATATAAAACGTGAATTTCCCTTAAACATATAGAATTGTCCCCCCGACAATGTATTGTGATTCTTACCAAGCATACTCTCATAGAATTATAACACAATATTATTCTAAAACCATCAAAAATAATCCGTATTATTGGTGTTTAATATTTAAAATTCCAACAAAGAAACTTCCAAAAATCATCTGAACGCCAATTACAATACTTGACAGTGCCGGAATTGTGATACGCATCATTACTTGAGGTGCTAAATTCCCAAAGGATGTTTGTTGCCACAAAAAAAAGGCAATGCATGTTGAAAGGAATCCAAGCACACACAATATGCTTCCGACCAAAGCTCCTTTTTCTGTAGTAACTTTTTCAAGCATGCGGTCAATTTTTTCATCAATTGGAATGAACTTTGAATTTCTTGCAAAAATAGTCGTAAATAAAGAAAACATGATAAATTGGAAGCCAACCAACATAAGCATTGAAGCATAGAGTAACGTATGAATATCAAATGAAATTCTTCCTACTTTAATAGGTCCAATTGCCAGAACGATTTCACCAATTAATCCAATGAAAAACATGGCTATACCAGGAAATAAGAATAACCATTTTGGACTATGCATTAGAAGAAATTTTAAATGCCTCCATCCATCTCGGAAACTTCTTAAGTGAGGTGCTCTGCTTCGACCATCTTTTGCCAAAGTTGTTGGTACCTCTGTCATCTTGAATTTTGACAGAGTTGCTTTTACAACCATTTCACTTGCATATTCCATACCCGTTGTCTGCAATTCAAGTTCTAACATGGATTTTCGATGATAGCCTCTTAGCCCACAGTGAAAGTCTCCAATTTCACTTGGATAAAAAAGTCTTCCAATAAACGAAAGCACAGGATTCCCTAAATATTTATGTAATGGTGGCATAGCACCTTTTTCAATTCCACCTTTAAAACGATTTCCCATAACAAGTTCATAACCTTCGCGCAATTTTTCTACAAATGGCATTAAATTCAAAAAATCATAACTGTCATCTGCATCCCCCATTATGACATATTTTCCCCTCGCTTCTAGTGATCCCCCAATCAAAGCTGCACCATATCCTAATGTTGCAATCCTAGCCACTCTAGCTCCGTTATTAATTGCAATCTCCTGAGAACCATCTGTGCTTCCGTTATCAGCAATTAATACTTCTCCTATAATATTGTTTTCAAGCAAGAATCGATTTGCCTTCTGAATACAGGTTTCCAGTGTTTCTGCCTCATTTAAACAGGGCATTAAAATGGTCAATTCTATATTTTTTTCATCACTCAACTTTTACGCCACCTTTTCTATTTATTTTAACTAATTTCATCCCATCCAATAATTTTGCAATTCCAATCGTCCAAAATGCAATCCAAAGTGAATATGCACCTGATAAATAGAAATAGTCAATCGCTGGGTATGCCGATATATGTGTATAGACAACACCAAATAATAGGATCAAAAAACTTGCCAATATTCCTGACAATAAAAACCAAGTGTCCAGCAAATGGTTTTCCTCTCTTTGTCTTTTGCTCCATAACAGACAACTAAGAATCATATAACACACGATTCCTACAAAAAATACTACCTTCGCCGTTTTTTGATAAACCTTCGTCACTCTATTTAATCGGTTTACATAAATCGACACATTTTCTCTATAACGTTCTTCTTTATCACTAATTTGATCCACTACCAACCGTTGATTATCCCTCTCACAATCTACTTCCTCATGAGTCAATACAAATTGTCCTACTTCTTTGCCAGCAGTATCATAAGCACGAATCGTAGTCTGATTATCAAAACTATTATTTGGAATTATACAATCAAATCTTGCCTGTTTTGCTGATTCATAATCTTTTCCTTCTTGCAAATAGAATTGATAAATATCCCTACTTTTTGTCATTGGTATTTCTTTCAGAACTTGACTTTGTCGATCAACAAGCAATAATTTTGATACTTTTTGATCATAGTTAACATACCACCCTTTTATTCTGTATTCCTGAATCGGATAAACTGCTCGGTTATTTGTCATTGCTTCAAAAAGTTCAATTCCATACTCTCCATCATCAATACTTTCAATCATACTAGTTTGGATTCCTTTAAAGGACGTCACATAAAAAATTGCTTCTTTGTATTGATACATTAGTTCTTTTTTATATTCTGCTCGCCAAGGAGACATCAATGCCGAAGGCATAACTGGTTGCGTATCTAATTCACCTTTTGTAATTGCTTCTTGCAATTCTTGATTAATTGCCTGATATTCTTTATTTACGCTTTCTGCACTTTTATATCCACCACCATATGCAATTCCATCGCGCAATGCCCAAAAAAACCAGCCATCTGCAACTTCTTGATCCGATGATTGTTTACTAAGTGCCCATAAATCTAAACTTTGCTCAATAAATGGTTCATATTTTTTCAAAGTTTTACTAACACTATATAATTTTCTCATTTTCGCTCTTGTCACGCTAATGTTTGTCTTTTCTTCCTTGTTATCGATAGAATAGATTGTCTTTACAACGTCTGGAAAATAGCTATTATTAAGTTCATTGGTTGTGTAGACTCCATACTGATGCGCGTTGATACACGATATTATTGTTTGAACACCAAAAAGAATCACAAAAGGAATACAATAAATAAATACTTGCTTTATCTTTTCCCTTGTCTTAAGTTTGTTGGATTTTCGAATTAATCGTTCAATGGCTCCAACAAATACTACCCCACAAGCAAATGGTAACAACCAAATTGAATCTTCCCTTGTATTCCAAAAAAAAGCAAAACTCAGACCACTTGCAACTCCCCAAAACACCATTGCAGGTGTCTTATCATTTCTACGAAAATACAATCCTGCAAAACATCCAACCACAAGTAGCACCTGTCCCATTGTAAGGGCATTACGATACACTCTTTGAAAAGTTGACACGGCATAAGTCAGCGGATTCAATAAAAGTACCAAATAAATAAAAGAAAGGCTCTTATATTTTTGAAAAATTGGTCTGATTCCTATTACAAAAACCACACATGCAATCGTATAAAAAAGAGTAATTGCTGTAGTATATGGAATTCCAAACTTATGATTGATTGCTAAGAAAAGTGGGAACATGATCCCTTTGACAAGTGTATGATTTGAGTACTCCCCTAACCATTGTCCATTTTGAAGTGCTGTTGCCATCTCGATCATTAACCGATCATCAAATGTAGCATTTGCGATTACATAAATTGGAATATTCATAACCATTATTTGCTTAATAACCGCTCCAATAACAATAATCAGTAAAAATATTCTATATCCTTTATTTTCATGTTCTCGTATATTAGAATTTTCCATTCTTTTCTCCATTAATAATTCAATGCCACTTTCATGTTACATTGTATTCACTTGTATAAACGTGAAAACACCACT
>CAZWNX010000069.1:0-1428 GCA_964635395.1 uncultured Lachnospiraceae bacterium | reverse complement strand
TCACCCAAAGTCGCCAAATCAAATGGCAGGCACTGTGTAATCGCCACATTAAAATCTTTGGTAAAGACCCACTCCCCTTCGGCAGTTGAATCTTTGATATAGGAAGAAGAATTAAACATACCACCTGCGAGGATTGAAACTATAAAACCCTTCTCATCTTCCGTAAGATTCTCTAAGTCCACAAATTCTTCATTATTCAACACCTGTCCCACATAATGACTTGCAAATACCAGGGTATTAATTTCTTCTAAACTAATGTCAAGATAGGTAGGTTTACTATCCTCTTGAACTTCTTCATCGGTTGATTCGACCTCTTGTGCTGACTCTGTAACTTCCACCGTTACGCTCTGATCATCACTCTTACTATTGGAACACGCTGTAAGTGCTAGTGCTATGATTCCTATCCATAGAATACCAAATCGCCTTACCCTCATCCTTTATACCTCTTTCTTAGGTTTTACTAAGAAAATAACTGCAACTAATATCGCCACTAAGACTACAATTGCCGGAATCAGGAATTTCTGAATGGTATTGGAAGATTCTACGTTTGACTTAATTGGCAGCGCATTGGATGAAAGTTCATCGGAAGAAACGGTATCATTCTCAGAGAGGCCAACTGTCAAAATCTTTGGTACTTCATTGGCTGATACGGTTTGATTGTTTGCATTGTCGGATACTGTATCGGAAGATACTGCATTTGCAGAGATTGAATCACTGTCCTTTAAATCATCTTCAGTTGAAGACACCTTGTCTGTTTTCGCCGAAGCTGACAAATCCTTGGCATCTTTATCGTCCTTTTTATCTTTATCGTCCTTTGGTTCTGGTTTCTTAGGAGCATTTGGATCTGGTCCAATTTTGACCATATAGCCCGAATTCACAGCTGCTTCTGGACTTGATGTGAACTGACTAATCATTCCATCTGCTTCACCATCTGACAGATTCACTCCATCTTTGGCAAAATACTGTGCTGCCGCATTAATCGCAGAACCAGATACGCCCCAAAGATATCCGTCATAGGATACTACTATTGACATCGCTCCTAATACTCTTGATTCAGCTGAATTAATCTCACCAGCATATACCTTACTTGGAAGGCATAGTAGCAAAATCGCAACTGCCAAAAACAAAACAACTTGTTTCTTTAATAACTTTTTCATAATTTTGAATCTCCCTCACACATTCACTTCTACACGTTAAAACAGTACGAACAATTATTGAAGAAGCATCCTCTTCGATTTAAACGTTCATACTGTTTCATAATTGTCAAAAAGCCTACTATTTTTTCTTTTTTTCTTTTTTAATGATTGGAGGTTGTGTAACAACCTGACTCATTGTTGAAGCTTTTGAACCTGATGTTTCTGCTGATTTCTTTGGTTTCTTTGTTTCTTTACGAATTGTTTTCTCACCCATATTGATTACCACCTATCT
>CAZWNX010000068.1:1536-10555 GCA_964635395.1 uncultured Lachnospiraceae bacterium | reverse complement strand
TCAATCATGAACATAGCCCGCACGGCGCATGACAAAAACAGGGACAGCTTATCGCTGTCCCTTTAAACTGTAGACAAAGGCTCTTATAAGAAGGTCTTTGGGATTTTCACTCGATTTTTTAGGCATTGATAGCTATTTTTCTTCTCAAATGCCTAATTTCTGGGGTTTGACTGCCTTCTTTAGGCGATGGAACCAATTTCCTTACTAGAAAGCCTAATTTTCGGCATTTATCAGTTGCTTTTAGGCATTGGAGACCATTTTTCTTCTCAAATGCCTAATTTCTAACACTATAACACCGAATACCTCTTTGTCTACTGTCTGCAGACTGCAGTCTACTGTCTGCTGGGACAGCTTATCGCTGTCCCTTTATTAATGAAATATAAATGTTTATTTTGGCAATTCCATTGTTATTTTCCAGATACTCTTCGAAATCTGCCACATAACTTCTGTCTAAAGGAATACTCCAAATTTCTTCCCAAGCCTTTGCAACATCCTGAACCACATCACCCTCGATGGAAAATACTGCATATGTGCCACCAGGAATGAGCTTCTGTGTCAATTCTGGGTTGGCATTTTCCGTTACCGCCAAACCAACTGTTACATCATAGGACGTTGTATCATAATCGGAATAAAGTCCAATACAACAATCACTTACCTGATTTCGAATAGAATCCTTGATCCCTCCTCCTAAGAAAGTTCCCCAAAGTCCTCCAATAATTGCTGAACAGTCCTGTGCTTGATTGCTCGTTCTTGCACTTAATCCCACTACAATTCTTTCATTCAATTCTACAATTTGATACTTCATTTTATATCCTACCTCTCATACGATTATTTTATAAATTCATCTTAGCAGAGATAATAGGACAACCCATGTCATATTATAATGAATAGCTACTAAATAATTTTTCTATTTGCTCCTTCATACAATTTACCGCCTGTTCTGGAGCTATAATTCTTGCATACCCACCATATGAAAAAGCATAATTACAAATAGAATCTAAATCCGGAAAATAAATTTTACATACAAAATCGCCGTTATCTCTTATGGTATAGTCTTTCACCTCATCATAAACGCGAAATGCTCTGCTGCAGTCAATTTGAATTGTTGCCCGAATATAGTCTTTCCTAAAATCAAATGGCTCTCTAAGAACTTTCTGTGGTATATCTATTTGAAAATGATTATCCGTAATCACTAACTCTCTGATTCTTCGGATCTTAAAAAATCGATAATCTTCTCTTAATTCACAATACCCATATAAATACCAAGCTGCACCTTTAAACACTAGTTTGATTGGACAGACTCTTCGTTTAGACTGCTCAGCCTTCCCACTACTATAGAGAAACTGTAGTTTACTTTGCTCAAAAATGGCTTGTTTCATCATTTGAAAGTAATTTGCTTCTTCTTCAAAATATCCCCACGATGATAAATCAACCTCAACCCAATCTAGTTGTTTTTGTCCAAGCATCGTCGATACTTTTCGAAAGGAAGTACCATCTTTTGATGGTGAAAGTTCTTGGAGTGCAAGCATACTCGAGAGGATCTCACTCTTATCTTCCTTTGTAAGAAGGGCCTTATTCAATACGAAATCTGGCAAAAGTGATATCCCTCCACCTTTCCCCTTGGTCATATAAATAGGAATTCCTGCACACGACAATGTCTCAACATCTCTGTAAATTGTCCTTGCTGAAACTTCAAACCGTTTTGCAAGGCTACTCGCTGTCGTAGACGGGTTTTCCAGTAAAATATATACAATCTCAAATAAACGACTTGTTTTCATAAGCTATACCTCACCATACCTTGCAAAGAACCTCACTCTTCTTGGAAATCCGTCAACGCGTCCACTGATTCTAGCGGATCATATGCATCAGAATCGCTAAAGTGCCACCACTCATCCTGATAGGGCACAAAACCACTCTGGATCATGGCCTCTTCAAGTAATTTCGCATTTGCTTTTGCTTCATCGCTACAGTCCGAATAATCTCGATCGGCAAGTGACGTGAATTCATCAAAACCGGTCGGCATCTTTATATCATTTGAATCCTTTATCACTGTAATATCGATGGCATTTCCCCTTGTATGGGAGGAATATCCCGTATTTGGGTTGGCCACATACTTTGAATCCGGATATACACTCCACAATTTGTACTGTGCACTTTGTGGTCGATAAGCATCCCATATCTTAATTGCATATCCCTGCTCTTTCAATATTTCCTGAGCCTGCAGTAGTTTTTTGAGCGTTCCATATCTTACGTATGCGCGCTCAAAATCATAAATTTTGGTATTCGTAAAATTATCCGTTGTGGCATATTTTAAATCGATCTTAATGTCATCACTAAACTCGCTGATCTCTACCATATCTTCATCATAGGGAGGCATGGAATCTTTGCTTTTATAAATATATAGTTTTGTTTCAGAATCTATTTCTAGAAGCATCTGTTTTAATACTTGTTCTTCGATTGCTATACAACCTGCTGTTTCTCCAGATCCATTCTTACAATGTAAGAAAATCGCACTCCCTAATCCCGGCTCTCGCTGTGTGTTATAGCTGATATTGAGTGCATAGCGATAAGACGGGTTATGTTCAATTAAATGTTCTGATGAAAAAGAACCTTGCACTTCATCCGACTCAACCCACTGGTTATAATAGGGACTACTTCCATCGTCCACCCAGTAGGACGTATTCTTAACCTTTCGATATTCCATCAATGCCCCTGGATTATCCAAAATTCCAAATGCCAGTGTAAAGGAATAAACACCCGAGGGCGTCTTCCCATCTCCTTCACGCTTCTTACCAGTGATTCCATTCATGCCAACATCGGCATCGGTTTCTACCACTAACTCCCATATGCCCTCTGCATTTTTTCGATAATAGTAAAAGACAGCGTCACTGCCACCTGTTCCAACAACTGCTATTACTTTTTGTCCATCGGATTGCCTCACAAAATACGGAACCTTCTTATTTGCTTCATATTGCTTATCTTCCTTAGATGGATTTTCTTGCTGTGGCGCGTCTTGCTGCTGAGGGTCTGATTCAAAACGTTCACTCTCTATCGAGTAACTGCTATCAGATATCGTAGGTGCAGATACACTTGCCATGGATATAGACGGTTTATCACCAAATTGAACATAGGGAATTGGGGGTTCCTTTGGCGGATTAAACACTAACCATAAATTTTGGAGAGCAATACCAATTCCTATTATCAGTACAATCAACTTAAATAGTTTAAATCCACCGATTCTTCTTATTTTTTGATCATTCATTTATGTTCTATCCTCTTCAAACTATTATTATTCTATCTATCATAAATTGCGTCAAAATACTCATTGAAAATTGTAGCATAGTTATTATATAATTAGCCATATAAATAAAATATTTGTGTAAATAAGCACAGAAAAGAGGGACTATGAATTTTGAAATTACCGGAGCACCTTTTCCTGTATTAAACATCCAACTAAAGCAGGGAGAGTCAATTATTTGCCAAAAAGGTGGAATGGCTTGGATGTCACAAGCGATGACCATGCAAACAAGTGGTGGTGGACTTGGAAAAATGTTTTCAAAAGCAATTTCTGGAGAATCTATGTTTCAAAACACTTACACCGCATCAAACGGAGATGGCTTTATAGCCGTTGGATCAAAAGTACCTGGAAATATTTTACCAATCCAATTATCAGATGGTAATTCCATTATTGCTCAAAAATCTGCTTTCTTAGCTTCTGAAACAGGCGTATCCTTCGAAATGTTTTTCCAAAAGAAATTGGGAGCTGGTTTCTTTGGTGGTGAAGGCTTTATTATGCAAAAATACAAAGGAAATGGAATGGTATTCTTAGAAATTGATGGAAGTATCATTGAGTACGTTCTTGCTCCAAATGAAACTATGAAATTGGATACCGGCTATCTTGCAGCAATGGAAAGTAGCGTGAAAATTGATATTGAAACGGTAAAAGGAATTGGAAATGCATTACTTGGTGGTGAAGGATTCTTTAACACTGTTGTAACTGGACCTGGAAAAATCTGGTTGCAGACAATGCCAACCAGTGTTCTTGCAAGCTCTATTCAACCATATATTGTAACTGGTAGTTGATCTTAAAACGTATCTCTCGCCTAGCGGGCGCACGATAAAGGGTGTCTGTCGCAATAACAATTTGTTAAAGCGACAGGCACCCCTTTGATTACGTGTTCTTATTTAAATACCTTTATAATTAAGGATTCATATTCCTCTAATACTTCTATCTTTCTTTTCCCAAAAATGTCACCACTATTTGGAAGTTCTCTTATTCTCCCTTTAAGCTTTGCAAGGATTGATTCATGGTACCACTTTTGCTGTTCACGACCTCTTCGAAAAACGTTCCAAATTTCTTCCTTTAAGAGTTGCAAATCCTGATCTAAACTTCTTAGGTTTGACAACTTATCTGCCAAAATAATCCACAATACTTCCTCACTAATAACGTCGATAGAATCTATCGTTTGCTGCTTTCTCTCTTCCCATGATAATTTCTTATTTTCCGAATCACTTGCCACAAATTCTGCAATTTCTTCATTAAATAATTCTAGCAAATCTTCTCTGGTTGTATTTGTATCTTCAATGGTATCATGCAACAAACCTGCACAGATTGTATTGGTAGGACATCCCATATAGGTCAAAATCATTCCCACCTCAAAAGGATGTGAAACATAGGGTTTACCAGATGTCTTACGAATCTGACTCGAATGTGCATCCGCCGCATATGTGATTGCTTTTTGTATCAAACGATTCATAGAATTCTCCTAATTGGTATCACAATACTGATTGAAAAAATCAAAAATATCTCCTAGTACTTCGTGGCTTTGCTCATATTTACTAAGAATGTAAAATGCGTGAGGTAAATTCAGTTTTCGTTCATAAATATTCGTTTTATATGGAACTCCTAATTCTTCTAATCTTGAAGCAAGTCTCATGCCCTCTTGGTCAAACGAACGCTTCTGAGTATCCATGATATAAGTTGGTGGAAATTTATCATTCATATACTCTAACACTGAAGTATATCTAAAAACATCTAATTCTTTATACTCGGTTGTCCCAAAAAGCATACTAACAATTTCTTTCTTGAGTGGAAACCGAACATCCTTTTCCATAAAGGTTGTGAAATCATATAATCCACAATTCAGCGCTAGTGCACGAATCGGCTGAACATCGTAGAACCCATAATACTCTTGCAAGGTTGGGTCATTCATAATACAGCTAGCCATTGCCGCCATATAGGCACCAGAAGAGTCCCCGGATAAGAATACACGATTAACGTCTAGAGAATATTTTTCATGATTTTTTTGTAAGAATCGAATTGCACCTAAAATATCTTTCACTTGAGATGGATAGGTCGCATGTGTTGAAAGGCGGAAATTAATATTTACGACAGCAAATTGATTTTGTGCTAACCGAAGTCCATAATTACGATATACTCCATCTTTAGAATACACTCCAAATCCACCACCATGAATATTAATGATGAATGGATATGTCTCCGATTCATAGTCTGGATAAATAATATCTAATTTATGTTCATAATCCGCATCCGAAAAATAGGGGATATTTTCAACTATTTTTTTCATATCTGGCTGATTATCAATTTTATAGGCTAAATTAGCACCATACTCTAGAAACTTAACGAGTACATCCACTTTCTTTTTCTCAGCCAAACCAAATGTTTTACTGTTTTCAGTCATATGTTTCATTTCCTTCTTTTGCATGAATAATATTATAACGAATAAAAGAAGTAGAAACAAGCATAATTCAAAAATAAGTATTTATCAAACTCACTGGATTGTCTAAAACAAACCACGATAATTCTGCATTCGCTCACTAAACTGTTGCTCAAAAGAAGAATTGGTGGCGTAAGGATTTTGAAAGAAAACCTCAATCAGTTTCAAATTCATGTACCTTATTGTTTCATCATCACCTTTTTGCGAAAGCTCAAGTACTTGATTTTGAACGTATGTCTGTAGCTTATACCAATCTAAAACAAACTTCTCATAGCTCGACAAGCTGGGGATATCTAACCATCTTTTTACTTTTACTTTTGTTTTTGGTTCTTTTAAACATTGGTCTTTTTGAACAAAATACTGGAACCCGTCCTCTTCGTAGACCCTACCTAATGGAAAGAGCCTACAAAGTCCCGGTCTGATTTGGTGAATACTACAACGCCCCGCTTCGCTTAGAAAATAGCAACAATTTCTATCTTTTATCATTTGAATGTGTGGAATAACCATTCCCTTGGCCACCATTAACGAGATGGCGCTTTGTAATAATTCTTCAAAAGTTACCTCTAGATGTGTCGTAAGCAAATAAATATCATATGGATCTAGTGTAATGGATTTGTCCATATCTTTACAACATTCGTAGCATCCTTCGCATTCATTACATCCAATTTTCACTAAATCATTTTTAGCATATTTACTTCCATCCGATATTTCTTCAAAATCAACTTCTCTTCTCATTTTTCATTCTTTCTGATTCACTAAATCGTAAATTGTAATACCGTTTTTTCTAGTGTTGCCGCATTTTCATCTAATTCACTTGCAAGTTGTGATAGTGAAATTACTGCATTCATTTGTTGCTGTGTCATCTCGTTCACAGAAGTAGAGGCTGCTGCCGTCTCTTGGGATACAGCTGAAATATTTTCAATTGCTTCAAGGACAATTCCTTTTGTTTTACGCATTTGCTTCACATTTTCAACAATCTGATCTACACTAACGACTAATTCTTCAACATGAGCATTCATTTTCTCAAACGATTCTTCTGACTCTACAACTGCTGATTCCTGCTCCTCAACAATTACCTTTGCATGATTCGTAGTTGCAACCGCCCGTTTTGTCTGTTCCTGAATATCTCGAATCAGCTGCTCAATTTCTGATACAGCAGCAACCGACTGTTTTGCAAGATTACCAATTTCATTAGCAACAACACTAAATCCGCTTCCTGCCGCTCCTGCTCTAGCTGCCTCAATGGAAGCATTCAGTGCCAATAGATTGGTTTCTTCTGCAATCTCATTGATTGTTCCAGTAATTGTACTAATTTCCTCAGATTTTTTCTCTAACACTTCAATGTTTTGGATAATTTGAACTGTAATATCACTTGTAGACTTTGCTTTCTCCGATAATACATCCATTCGTTGCATACCCTGTAAAATACTGTCCTTGGTATCTATTACCACTTGATTAATATCGCGCGTCTTTATATTAACATCTTCTATCTTTTCTGACAATTGATCCATTTGAACCAAGCAACTTTCAGAATCATTCGCTTGTTGGTTAACACCTAGTTGGATTTCCTTTACTGCATCCGTAATATTCTCACTTGACTTATAAAATACTTGAGAAGATTCCTTCAGTTTCGAAGAAGACTCTGAGACTGAGAGACTTTGTAACTTAATTCGTTCAATTAGAACACGCATTTTCTCAATCATTTGATTAATTCCTTTTGAAAGAATGCTAAACTCATCTTTTCGCTTCACTTGAATTGAAACCGTTAAATCACCTTCAGAAGCATCTTCTAAGTGGTCAATTGTTTGGCCAATTACTTTGGAGATACCGGCAGCAATAACGAGTCCAATCATAATTGCGATAAATCCACTCACCAAAACCAAGAGTATTGTAATCTGCTGAATAGATTTTACTTGACTGATAATCAATTTTTGTGGAATCAAACAGCAGATCATTGCTCCACTATCACCAATTTTAGCATTTGAGAAAAGATACTCTTCACCTTTATACTGGATATCCCTGCTATTACTTTCTAACTCACTTGCAAAGGCTTCTTCATAAAACGTCTGACCAAAGAATACTTTTTCTTCCACATTCACCTGCGTAGCAGAAATTTCTCTTCCATCTGCAGTCACAAAATGAAGGATGCTCCCTTTTCCAAAGTCCAACTTTCCTAAAGTTTCCTGCATAGTCTCCATGCTTACATCCATTAATACGACAGCTTTTGCATCCGAAAACCCCTGAACTTCACGAATTGCATATGAATTTTGGCTCACTGTAAGCAATTCGTCAATCTCTGGTTGAGCTCCAACCCAATAATTACTGGAAGACATTTCTTTTAACTTTGCACCCGATTCTAACTCGGTCAGCGCTATATAATAATCATCTTTTTTCTGTATATTTGCGGTGATACAACCTTCGCTTAAAGAAAGAAAGGATATGTTTTGAATAAATGAATCCGTCGTTTCTTTGGACATGATGTTGCTCACCAAATCTTTTTCTACTTGCATTCTTTTCATTGGATCTTTATTCAGATTCCCCCTGAAATACTTTTCAATATCCTTATCCATAATATATTGAACACTCGCTGCTTTAACAGACTCTAATCCAAAATTAAGGTACTCACTTGTCATAACGATTGACTGAACAGAAGCCTTCTTATAACTTGACACAATTGCTTTTGATGCAAGGTCATAAGATACCGCTCCAACGATTACCATAAAAAAACAGGAATCAAAAATGCCAAGATTAAACTTGTTGCAATTCCTCTGATTCCCATTTTTCTACTATGATGTGATTTTCCATTTTTTTCATATGTCCACTCACCCTTCAAGTTTACTAAAATCCTTGATTCTAGGGTATCCTTTTCACGTTTGGGTGTCAATGAACATTTTCAGATTCCATCTAGTAATATTCTTACTTTTGTAATTCAATGTAAGAATATTACTATTTGTATTCTCCGTTATAATCTTTTCCATCATCCCAATTATCAACAATTTGGATTGTATCTGTTTTATAATAGTAATTTACAATCATTTGTTGCTTTTTCCCGCCTTCTTCTTCGAATACATAAGAAAGATAGTCCTCATTTGAATCTTTCAATTCAGTGAAATAAACTGCTAATACATTTCCTACATCGCTATTATCAACAATTATAAACTCTAAATAATCCTGTGGGATTACGATTGCGTCACTCTTCACAAATTTGGTCTGTCCACTGGCTTCGCCGTCAAGAAATCCCATTTGGAATTTGACCCCATCTGCTCTTTGATAAACCTTAG
>CAZWNX010000068.1:0-1436 GCA_964635395.1 uncultured Lachnospiraceae bacterium | reverse complement strand
GGTTTCTTTGTAATCATCATAATTCTCTCCTTGATTCCTTTTTTACTCCCTGACATCGATGTTGATAGCACAAATAAGTCTTTTGCGTGATTTTGACTTATGATTAAATTCACCAATGTCTCAGCATAAGAAATTCGTTCTTTCTCACCTAAACACTTAACCGAACGCTCGTCACATGCTAGTTCTGCATCTTGCTTTGAACGTTTTACCGCTAACCACACAAGTGGATTGTACCAATGCAACGTAAGACAAATTCCTCTTACCAATCCCCAAATGCAATCCCCCTGCATGTAATGGCAATTTTCATGTGCCAAAATGTGTTTTATTTTCTGCGAATCACCTGCCAATTTTGTTGGAATATAAATCGAACGCCCATACAAAAAGGGAGTTTCTAGTCCATCTACTAAATACACTGGTAAAATGCTAGACGGGGATTTGAATTTGATACGGTTATTCTTTAAGTAGCAATATAAACGGCCATTATCAAGAATCATTTTAACGAGTATCAAACCAATCCCTAACAAGTATAATTTCCAAATAATTGATAACGCAATTTCTTTTGTTTTGAGACGCTGTTTCATTACCTGCCTTTTTTGATTTAGCGTTGCATTTGCATTGTTGATTGCCAGTTCATTGACTGCTATTGCATTTGTTGCATTTACATTTTGAATCACTGCATCTGCTTGCTTGGTTTCCTGTTTTAATTCAATGCGTTCGCCAAAAAGCGTCTGAATATTCATAACCGAAAACGCACTTTCCGGCATCGGAATAAATACCGTCAGTAATTTAATCGCGACAATGAGCCAAAGTGCATATTGGATCTTTGCTGATATTTTGCCTTGTACCAATCTTCTAATAACTAAAAATAGGCTTACCAAAATAATTGTTGTTATAATTGCTTCCATCAAACTCACCCTCTTTACTTTGACTCGTGCTCTCGTTTTGCCGCTTCTAAAATCGCATTTAGTTCCTGAATCTCTTCGTCCTCTAGCGCTTCATGCTCTACCATGGCATGCATCATTAGGCCCAATTTCCCCTTAAACACTTTTTGCAAAAACGCTTTTGCTTCTTCTAACTCAGCTTCATTTTCATCAATGTCCGGATAATAAAGCTTCGCATTTTCACCTTCTTCATGGTGAATCGCATTTTTTTCTTCCATCCTTTTGAGAAAAGACATAATCGTGTGTTTTGTCCAATTCGTCTCCTCTTTCAAAGCATGTGTAATTTGTGTCATTGTTCTCGGTGAATTCTCCCAAAGAACTTTCATTACTTTCCATTCTGAATCTGATAAATTCATCAAAACCTCCATACAAAAGAATTCTTTTTCATTAATCGATTAATGGGTTGGCATCCGTCAACCCATTATTTATTATTTTCATATTTTTTTTTAGGATTCTACCATTTGATCCAATTCACCTTGACTTTGACGATAAATA
>CAZWNX010000067.1:0-10879 GCA_964635395.1 uncultured Lachnospiraceae bacterium | reverse complement strand
AGCCGTATAAACACTGGCTTTATTTATCCAGACTCTTCATCGTCGGAAACAACAACACATCCCTGATTGCAGCCGAGTCAGTCAATAGCATTACCATACGATCGATTCCAATTCCGATTCCACCAGTTGGTGGCATACCAACTTCCAATGCGTTGATAAAGTCTTCATCAATGCTGTTTGCCTCTTCATCTCCAAGTGCTTTTAGCTCTTCTTGAGCTTCAAAACGTCCTCTTTGATCAATTGGATCATTTAACTCTGAGAACGCATTTGCCATTTCACGACATGTGATAAATAACTCAAAACGTTCTGTATAGTCTGGGTCTGTAGGTTTTCTCTTAGCAAGTGGTGAAATTTCTACTGGGTGATCCATAATAAAGGTTGGTTGCACAAGTTCTTCTTCCACAAATTGCTCAAAAAATAGATTTAGGATATCACCACGTTTATGCCTTGTCTCATAATGAACATGTTTTTCATCCGCTACTTTTCTTGCTTCTTCAACAGTCGAAATCGTCGCAAAATCAACACCCGCATATTGCTTAACCGCTTCCACCATCGTTAATCGTGCAAATGGTTTTGAAAGATCGATTTCCACTCCCTCATAGGAAATGAGCGTGGTTCCAAGTACATCATTTGCTACATGACGATAAACATTTTCACACAAATCCATCATCCCATAGTAATCGGTATATGCCTGGTATAATTCAAGTAATGTAAATTCTGGGTTATGACGTACAGAAAGCCCTTCGTTACGAAATACACGTCCAATTTCATAAACACGTTCTAATCCACCGACAATGAGTCTTTTAAGGTATAATTCCAAAGATATTCTAAGATGTACATCTTCATCCAAAGCATTAAAATGTGTATCAAATGGTCTAGCAGCTGCTCCACCTGCATTTGGCACAAGCATTGGTGTTTCTACTTCCATAAACCCTTGTTGATCAAGATACTTACGAATTGAGCTTATAATTTTAGAGCGCTTTACAAATGTATCTTTTACTTCCTGATTCATAATTAAATCCACATATCTTTGGCGATAGCGAATATCTGTATTCGTTAATCCGTGGAATTTCTCTGGAAGAATCTGCAAACTCTTGGTTAATAAAAGAACACAGGATGCATGTACTGAGATTTCTTCTGTCTTGGTCTTAAAGACTTCACCTTCAATTCCTACAATATCACCGATATCATATTTTTTGAATTCTGCGTAGCTTTCTTCTCCAATACTGTCTCTAGCAACATAACATTGCATCATCCCTTTCAAATCCTGGATTGTACAAAAAGAAGCTTTTCCCATAACACGTTTTGACATGATACGTCCTGCAATAGAAACCTTCTGACCTTCTAAAGTATCATAGTTTTCTTTGATTTCGCCACTGTGATGAGATACACCATATTTCATAATTTCAAATGGATTCTTGCCGGCCTCTACTAAGGTTGCAAGTTTCTCACGTCGAACCTTCAATAATTGATTCAAGTCCGGTTCAACATTTTGCTGATTTGCGTTTGATTGTTCTTTCTTATCTGCCACGTTTTTTCTCCTTAATGATATTGTACAAGCCGGAATAACATTCTATTCCGGCTTTAAGTAATATGCTCAGTCTCAACTAGTTGGATCTTTCAATTTTCAACACTTTAAATTTCAGTATTCCAACAGGGGTATCCGCCTTTACAGTATCTCCCTTTTTAGAACCAATCAATGCTTTTCCTAATGGAGATTCATTCGAGATTTTACCTTTCAAACTGTTTGCTTCTGTTGAACCAACAATTTTAAAAGTCATTTCTTCCTTCAATTCAAGATCTTTAATAACTACCTGGCAACCGATATTAATCGTTTCTAAGTCAACTTCGTCTTCAACGACAACTTCTGCGTTCTTTAGGATTTTCTCAAGTTCTTCAATACGTGTTTCAATATCACGCTGCTCATCTTTCGCTGCATCATATTCTGCATTTTCCGATAAGTCACCTTGCTCTCTAGCTTCTTTAATCTTTTGAGCTACTTCTTTTCTACGAACTACTTTCAATTCATGTAATTCATCTTCATATTTTTTAAGACCTTCATAGGTTAATATATTCTTCTTTTCTTCCATACTCGCTCCAATCTGCGCGTCTATTTACACGCCCACAACTATCGTATTATAACGCATTCTTTGAATCTATGTCAAGTTGGAACACTAGCAAATAAGTCTGCTATTGTTTTTTCCATTTCCTGCATTGTTTCCATTTGATTAATGACCTGCCTAAATTTTGCTGCATTGGGCATATTTGCACAATACCATCCAACATGTTTGCGCATTTCACGAACAGCTATATACTCACCTTTGCTCTCAATTAGCATAGCGGCATGTCGCAGAATCGTTTGATATAGTTCTTCCTTTTTTGGAAAAGGCACTATATCTCCAGTTTCTAGATAAGATACAATTTGATGAAACAGAAAAGGATTGCCTCTTGCTGCTCGCCCCACCATAATTGCGTCACATCCCGTTTGTTCAAGCATTTCTTTTGCTTTTAAAGGGCTATCAACGTCCCCATTTCCAATCACCGGAATGCTGACTGCTTCTTTTACCTGCCTAATAATTTCCCAATCAGCTCTTCCATGATAATACTGCTCTCTCGTTCTAGCATGCACACTTATCGCTGCTACACCCGCCTCCTGAGCTCGTTTTGCCACTTCTACGGCATTGATTTGATCACTTGTGAAACCCGATCGTATTTTAATGGTTACGGGCTTTTTAATTGCCCTCACTGTCATTCTAACAATCTCTTCAATCCGTTTTGGGTCCTTCATCAAAGCACTTCCCTCTTGATTGTTGACCACTTTGGGAACTGGACACCCCATGTTGATATCAAGAATTGCAAATGGCTTGTCTTCAATTTGCTTTGCCATCTCAGAAATAATCTCTGGCTGTGAGCCAAATAATTGCAATGACACAGGAGCCTCATTAGGATGTATTGCCATTAAGTCCTGCGTGTTTTTATTATTGTACAAAATTGCCTTTGCACTAATCATCTCCGTACATACAAGTGCAGCACCTTGCTCACTGCATAGCACTCGAAATGGAAGATCAGATACCCCTGCCATAGGCGCTAATATTACCTGATTATTCAGTATTACATTTCCAATTTTAACTTGACTCATATTCTTCTCATATTCTTAATCTGTCTATATAATCTATTGTTTCTATTTCCTCTTGGTGTTTTTTTCATACAAAATTCTAAGTCCATCCAGCGTTAATGCATAGTCATAAATATCAATCGAATCAGTTTCATTTGAAATCATTCGTCCTAATCCACCAGTTGCAATGACTTTCAGTTCAGTAAGCTTTGTTTCCTCTTTTATTTTGCTGATGATATAATTGGTTTGCCCAATCTGTCCAAATACAAGTCCCGATTGCATGCTCGAGATTGTATCTCTCCCAAGAACATTCTTAGGTTTCTTAATTTCAATTTCAGGTAACTTTGCTGCATCTTGCCACAGCGCTTTTGCCGCTGTTCGAAGCCCTGGAGCTGTCACCCCACTTGAAAATTCACCATCCTGCGATACAAAATCATAGGTTGTAGCAGTTCCGAAATCAATAACTAGTGCTGGTCCACCATACTTTTCATATGCTGCAACCACATCCACAATACGATCCGCTCCAACCTCTCGCGGATTATCACTTCCTAACTTAATACCTGTTTTAATCCCAGGTCCTACGATTAACAATTCGCTATCTAAATATTTCTTAATTGCATTCTCCAAAGCATGCATTACATTTGGTACAACGCTTGAAATAATAGTTCCACTGATTTCCTCTTTATCAATCTGGTTATTTTTAAGCAAATCCGCTATTACAAAACCATACTCATCTGAAGTTCTAGGTGTTTTCGTCGTAATGCGAAAGGTAGAAACGAGCTTTTCTTCTTTGTACACACCAAATGTTATATTTGTATTTCCAACGTCAACGGCAAGTATCATCTATTCTTCCTCTATCAATTCTTCCAATTTTTCATGTTTCACAAAAACTCTGTAAAAGAGTTTCAACTCCTCAAATAACTCTTGTCTCTTTCTTTGAATTTCTTTCACCAATAATCCACCACTAATTTCATCATATAAAATATCTTCTTCATCAGCTGTTGTAGATAATACTACATCTCCCGATTCATCAAATGAAATCGTAAAAATTCCACCCACTTCTTCCGTAAATAGAACACAGATTACTCGCAGTTCATTTTTGATTGATTCTGGAACACTTTGAAATAATTCATTGAAATAATATTTTTTTTCGTATGCATTTGCAGCGCAAATAGTAATGTTATCATTCTCCATCTACATATCCATAAAGACCTCTTACTGAAACCTCTCCAGCAAAAACAGTCTTTATCTCTCCTTGTTCATTTTTTACCAAAAGTTGACCCTGATTGTCAATCCCCAAAGATTTTCCAACATAGCTTTCTTTTAGGTCAAGTACTTTTACATCTTGATTCCGATTTACTAAATACCCTTCATATTCCGTTTTCCACCGTGCTAAATCGGCCTCTTTTTCAAAATAGGAATACTCTGCTTCAAATTCCTTCATAATTTCCTGCAAAACCAATACCCTGTGGTAACTTTCATGGGATTCTAGAAATAGTGAAGTTGCATGGGGTGCTTGCTCTTTCGGAAAATTCGTTTCATTTACATTAACACCAATTCCAACCACAATCCAATTTACATAATCAACTTCAGCATTCATCTGTGTCAAAATGCCACACACCTTTTTGCCCGAAATGACAATATCATTCGGCCACTTGATTTTAGCGTCAAGACCCGTTATTCTACGAATCGCACGGCACACACAGATTGCAGCAAGAAGCGTAATGCTACTCGCTCGATTAGGCAAGAATTCTGGTTTCAATCCAATTGACATACATAGGCTCTTTTGATCTGTTGATACCCACTGTCTATTTCTTCGTCCATGCCCATTTGTCTGATAATTCGTCACGACCAAAACGTCTTGTTCCTTCTCCTCTAGATACCGTTTTGCATCTATATTGGTAGAAGTCGTTGTTTCCAAAAAAACTATTTTTCGATTATTCCAAATTTGTTGTTGGTTTAGTCTACTACTAATTTCTTGTAATGAGAGAATATCATCTTGATGAATCAGTCGATACCCCTTATTGTTTACAGCCTCAATTTGATATCCCTCTTTTTTCAGACTACTAATTGCTTTCCAGACTGCTGTTCTTGATACATTGAAATGTTCACACATTTCCTGCCCTGATACAAAATCATTTTTTTCCCTTAGCATGGATAAAATTTCGCTTTTCATTTATGCTCCTAAAGTCGCCGCCATTACTGCTTTAATTGTATGCATTCTATTTTCAGCCTCATCAAATACGACTGATTTGGCAGATTCAAATACTTCATCTGTAACTTCAAGTTCCGACATGCCAAATTTTGCATAAATGTCTTTACCAATTGCTGTATTCAAATCATGAAATGCTGGCAGACAATGCATGAAGATGGATGCTTCACCCGCATTCTTCATAACCTGTGCATTCACTTGATAAGGTTTAAGCTCATGAATTCGTTCTTCCCAAACGGCCTCTGGCTCACCCATAGAAACCCACACATCCGTGTACACAACATCCACATCTTTGGTTCCCATCTCCACATCACTGGTGAGTGTAATACTTCCCCCACTCGCCTTTGCAAGTTCTTTGCAAATTTCAACTAATTCTTGGTTTGGAAAGTATTTTTCAGGAGCACATGCTGTAAAATGCATTCCCATTTTTGCACATGCTACCATCAGAGAATTCCCCATATTATAACGGGCATCCCCCATGTAGGTTAACTTAATTCCATCCAAATGCTCGAATTTCTCTTGAATCGTTAGCAAATCAGCAAGCATCTGAGTTGGATGATATTCATTTGTCAATCCATTCCATACTGGAACTCCAGCAAATGCAGCTAAATCTTCAACAATCTGTTGCTCAAATCCACGATACTGTATACCATCATACATTCCGCCTAAAACGCGAGCAGTATCTGCTATACTCTCTTTCTTCCCAATTTGAGAACCCGACGGATCTAAATAGGTGGTTCCCATTCCCAAGTCCATAGCGGCAACCTCAAACGCACAACGTGTTCTGGTACTTGTCTTCTCAAATATCAATGCAACATTTTTACCGCGCAATGAATCAACAAGAATTCCATTCTTCTTTTTCTGTTTATAATCTGATGCTAAATCAATCAAATACTCGATTTCTTCTTTTGAAAAATCCAAAAGCTTTAAAAAATTGCGTCCTTTAAGATTCATAACTACTCCTCCTAATAAAATAATAGTAAAGGACGTTTCAAATTGAAAACGCCCTTCTATAATTGCTTTAATTCATGTTATTTTCTCCGACTACCTCTTTAATACTTGATGCAAGTCCAGCCAGTCCTTGGATCTGTGATGGAATAATGATTTTAGTTGCTTTTCCATCTGCTGCTTTAGCAAATGCTTCTAAACTTTTAATATGCAATACGCTTTCATCTGCTCCCGCTTCACGAATCATACGAATACCATCCGCTGTTGCTTGTTGAACTTTAAGTATAGCTTCCGCTTCACCTTCTGATTCGCGAATCATCTTTTCCTTCTGAGCTTCAGCTCTAAGTATTGCAGATTGTTTTTCAGCTTCAGCCACTAAAATTGTAGATTCTTTCTGTCCTTCTGCAACTAAAATAGAAGACATCTTTTCACCTTCTGCACGAAGAATAGATTCTCTTCGTTCACGTTCTGCCTTCATCTGCTTTTCCATTGCATCCTGAATTGCAGCTGGTGGCAAAATATTTTTTAATTCAACACGGTTCACCTTAATTCCCCATGGATCCGTAGCAATATCTAATGTCGTACTCATTTTTGTATTAATGGTCTCTCTAGATGTAAGTGTCTGATCTAATTCCAAGTCACCAATAATATTTCTAAGCGTCGTTGCTGTCAAATTTTCAATTGCCATTAATGGATTTTCTACACCATATGCAAATAATTTGGGGTCTGTAATTTGAAAAAACAAAACCGTATCAATACGCATTGTAACATTATCTTTTGTAATAACTGGTTGTGGTGCGAAATCTACCACCTGTTCTTTTAGAATAACTCTTTTTGCAATTCTATCAACAAAAGGAATTTTGAAATGCAATCCCACTGACCAGGTTGCTTGGTAGGCACCTAAACGTTCTAATACTACTGCCTGCGCTTGAGGCACAATCTTAATACATGAAGCCACTAATATTAACACAAAAATCAAAAACACCATCATTAAAAATACAAATACTCCCATCTCACTATTCCTCCTCTAATTTTGATACGATTAATTTATTACCTTCTACAAGTACAACTACAACCACTTCACCAACTGAAAAAGTAACTTTTTTATCCGAAGATCTTCCCGTCCACTCAACACCGTCAACCATTACGCGCCCGATGCCTTGTAAATTATCAATCTCACTTACCACAATCGCTTGCTTTCCAACCATTGTCTCTACATTCGTCTTTGTTCTCTCTTTATTGAAATGCTTCACTGCCACTGGTCTAGTAAATAACAGCATAATGAATGACACAAGTATAAATAAAATGATTTGCAGCCACACTGGTACTCCTAAAACCGAGGCAATCATTGCAACGACTGCACCTGTTGCAAACCAAATTGTCGTTAACCCCATTGTTGCAAGTTCAATAATTACCAAAACGATGATTAGTATCAACCACCAAATCGTAGTGCCCATAAATAAATTTGTCAACATACTAATCCCTCCTCTCTACAATAAGTTATTTTACTATACTTAGTAAAAAAAGACAAGTTTCTAAAAAGGACTAAAAACTCCCCTATCATACCATGAAAGGGGAGTTTACTTACTTCTATCGTGCAATTATAGCTTCATTTTTCAAAACACACTTACCAAAAAACATGATTTCCAATTACAATTCCCGCTCTAGATCCTGCACGTGCAAAATGGGTTGCTCCACCAACTGTAGTTGCTCCATTTACCGCTGCTTGCGCAGCCTGTAAGCAAGACGCTTTTGGTCCTCTAGCCAATACTGCCGCTACCTTTCCATTCGTAGCTGGTGGAAATTGAGATTTTGCAGTAATAACAGCTAGAATCGAGCCGCCATATCCATTCCTCACACGGTTCATAACAACAGCACCTACTGCAACTTGTCCATCGTATGGCTGTCCTCCAGCTTCACATTGAATTAAAGCAGCTAGCAATTCTACATCAGAAACACTTGTAGGAATTGCTCCCCTATTCTTTGTTAGCTTTGCAAGTTCTTTTGCTCGCTCTTCTTCTTCAATTTGCTTTATTGTTTTACCAGTTTCAACACAAAATGCTACACTTACAAACTCTGCAGCCACATATCCCTGAGTTTCTTCGTCTAGTTCAACTTTTACCCACTCATCCTGCTCTTCAAGTGCAGTAAGGGTGTCATTCATCTTAACCAATTTATATACGCCTGCATCTTCTCCAGGCTCTTTCCTTACTCTGAGTGCATCTGTCAATATCGTTGCTTTCAATTTTCCAACTTCTTGTTGCTTGGCAAGTGCTTCTTCACCAAATAACAAGAACTCGTCTTTTGTCCAGCCTTCAAGTTCTCCACTCTTCAACTTCGTCCATCCATCATGTCTTTCTAAAATTGATCCGCCACAATCTTTGTACAACTTACCCACTACAGGTGCATCCTCCGATGCCTCTTCTCGTACATTCACGCTCTTATCAACATTAGCCATTACAATGGTGGACAATTGCCGCTCATACTCATCGTCAGAACTATCTTTCTCTTCTTTCTCTTCTTTCGCAGTTGCTCCATTATCCGATACTGTATCTTCTTCAATATCATACTGCATATGAACCTCAGCACCCGCTACAAGGGTGTCTAAAGAATAATCATTCATTGCTGCCTGTACATTTGCTGTCGAAACCAATGTAACAACGCCAGTAAATATTCCAACTAAACGACGTAACATTTTGCCTTTTCTGTTTGCCTTTTTCATAGCTACCTCCAGCCTGTAATAACACACTTATTGCATTTGTATTGCAATTATTACAGAAATGTTAAATTTCCTACGTCGAAATCATAACAAATTCTTAAGAATTTGTCAAATTAGATAATTTTTTCGTGATAATCTCTACATTTTTTGGGATTTTTCTATGCAAACTGACATGGCTTCAATCATGGCACTCCTAAATCCTTCTCTCTCTAAAACCTTAACTGCTTCAATAGTTGTCCCGCCCGGTGAACAAACCATATCCTTCAATTCCCCTGGATGCTTCTTGGTTTCTAACACCATTTTGGCACTTCCAAGAATTGCCTGAGCTGCAAATTCGTACGCCATAGCTCTAGGCATTCCATATAATACTGCCGCATCTGCCATTGCCTCGATCAAAATAAATCCATAGGCTGGTGCACTGCCACTCACTCCAACAACTGTATTCATCAAATGTTCCTCAACTTCTTTGGCAAGTCCAAAACAGGAAAGGAGTTTTAAAACGCTCTCAAACTCAGAAGATTCAACATTTGCATTCTTACAAACTCCCGTACATCCCTCGAGCACAAGTGCAGGTGTATTTGGCATGCATCGAATCACCTTTACCGTTTTTTGAAATTGCTCTTCCACCCACTTAGTTGTCTTTCCGGGAGCAATTGTTACAATAATTGTTTGTTCTCTAACAAATTCTCTTATTTGTGTAATAACTACTTCATAGTATTGAGGTTTTACTGCAAGAAACAAAATTTCTGATTGTTGAGCTACCTCCACATTATTTTCACAAATCTGAATGCCATATTCTTCACTTCTCTTATCCTGTAATTCCTTTTGAAGATCAAATCCTAGTATTTCAGATTTTTGAACTACTTGTTCTTTCAAAAAACCACCAATCATAGCCCCTGCCATATTTCCAAGACCAATAAATCCAATTTTCACTTTATATACCTTCCCTTCCGAAACCTTCTTCCAACTTCGTCCTTTGTCGGACAGCTTCATACAAAACAATGGATGTTGCAATCGCTGCATTTAATGATTCAATCTTTCCTTGCATTGGAATAATAATTCTTTTATGAGCCAATAGTGCTGTTTGCTCACTTAGTCCATTTCCTTCATTTCCAACAATCAGTGCAAATCCCTTTTGATAATTAACATCCAAGTAGGATTCACTTTTTCCAAGAAATGTTGCATAAGTATCAATCTCATTTCTATGAAATTCACTTACAATCTCGTCCACCGAATCTATATATGCAAAAGGAACCCGATAAACAGATCCCATTGTTGCACGTATTGTTTTTAAGTTAAAAAGATCCACGGTGTTCCTAGTCATAAAAATTGCATTTACTCCTGCTGCCTCTGCTGTTCGAAAAATGCTCCCCAAATTTCCCGGGTCCTGAATGTTTTCCAAAACAAGATAAACTCCTTTTGAATCCTTCACAAGCAATTCTCTATCGTAAAATGGTTGCTTTGCAATACAGAGAACGCCCTGCGGTGTTTTCGTATCACTCATTTTATGAAAGACATCATCTTTTACAAGTTCCGTTATGCTTTCTTTGAAAAGATGTTTTTCCTGACACTTATTCCAAAAGCTTTCAGATACAAATACTTTTTCCACAAAACCTTCAGGCGCTTCGCGAAACATCCGAATCCCCTCAAACACAAATCGTTTTAACAGTTCACGTTCTTTTCGTTTCGTCATTAATTGAACAACCTGACGAATTTGCTTATTCGACGCTGATGTTATGAGTTTTTCAAGCATGTACTCATCCTTTCCAATCTTTTTCCTTTGAAACGCATTCTAAATTGAAAGCATTTTACTCACTTCAAATTGATATTCAGAAATTTTCTTCTCCATGCTTAATGCTTCATCTATATCAAAATCAACAAATTC
>CAZWNX010000066.1:0-11413 GCA_964635395.1 uncultured Lachnospiraceae bacterium | reverse complement strand
GCTTTTTTGAATATTATTCACTTTTCTTTGTTTTTGAGTTTTTTTTATGCATACTTTTGCTTGCATTTCAATGTTGAATCATGTATATTAAATTCATAGTTATTATAATAAGAAAGGATTTGGTGAATTTTAATGAAAGAAAAAGTGATTTTAGCATACTCGGGTGGCTTAGACACCACAGCAATCATTCCATGGTTACAAGAAAATTTTGACTATGATGTTGTATGTGTATGTATTGATTGTGGACAAGAAAGTGAATTAGATGGTTTAGATGAACGTGCAAAACTAAGTGGTGCAACAAAATTATATATTGAAGATGTAGTCGATGAATTTTGCGATGATTATATCGTTCCATGCGTTCAGGCAAATGCAATCTATGAAAATAAGTATTTATTAGGAACCTCTATGGCTAGACCAGTTATTGCAAAACGTTTAGTTGAAATTGCAAAAGCAGAGGGTGCTACTGCAATCTGCCACGGTGCAACTGGAAAAGGAAATGATCAAATCCGTTTTGAATTAGGAATTAAAGCGCTTGCTCCAGAATTAAAAATAATTGCTGCTTGGAGAAGTGACAAGTGGCATATGGATTCACGTGAATCAGAAATTGAATACTGTAAAGCACATGGAATTGATCTTCCATTCTCTGCAAATAATTCTTATAGCCGTGATCGTAATATCTGGCACATCAGTCATGAAGGGTTGGAATTAGAAGATCCAGCTAACGAACCAAATTATGATCATTTATTGGTACTTGGAACAACTCCTGAAAAGGCACCTGAGCAAGGTGAATATCTTTCTTTAACGTTTGAAGCTGGAGTTCCAAAATCTTTGAATGGAAAATCTATGAAAGTTGCGGATATCATCCGTGAATTAAATGCTTTAGGTGGAAAGCACGGTATTGGAATTGTTGATATCGTAGAGAACCGTGTAGTTGGTATGAAATCTCGTGGTGTTTATGAAACTCCTGGTGGAACAATACTAATGGAAGCGCATCAACAACTTGAAGAATTGATTCTTGATCGTGATACCTATACGCTCAAAAAAGAAATGGGCAATAAATTTGCAGATATTGTTTATGAAGGAAAATGGTTTACTCCCCTACGCGAAGCAATCCAAGCGTTTGTAACCTCTACACAAGAATATGTAACTGGAGAAGTTAAACTCAAGCTATATAAGGGTAATATTATTAAAGCAGGAACAACTTCACCATATACCCTATATAATGAAAGTATTGCTTCATTTACAACTGGAGATTTATATGATCACCACGATGCTGAAGGATTCATTAATTTGTTTGGTCTTTCATGTAAAGTGCGTGCTATGAAAATGCAAGAAGTAAATAGTCAAAAATAGTTGTTTTGGGAAGGCGTGTTACTTATTATGGATGTCATACTTACACTAATCCTCTACTTGTCATTTATGAATATCATTGGTTTTTCTATGATGGGCATTGATAAATTAAAGGCAAAAAAAAATTTATTTCGTATTCCCGAAGCTGCATTATTTATTATTGCACTTGTTGGTGGTAGTATTGGATCCATCTTAGGAATGTTGATTTTCAGGCACAAAACCAGACATTGGTACTTCTTATATGGAATGCCGCTATTACTGATTTTACAATTACTACTCATCTATTTGTTTACTCATTTACCTGTTGACTTTACGATTTTATGACTTAATAAAACCCATCAATTTTGATGGGTTTTGCTAAGTTTGAAAGGAATCACTATGTATATTGCTATCGTTGCTGACCACATTGCAGATCGAAAACATTTAGAGCGCCTATGCTCAAGATCAAATGATACTCTTTCGAAAGAAATTGGTACTCTTTATATTGAGTCCTATGGTGATTGTAGCACTGTACTAACTGCGCCTTTCAAATACGACCTATTTATTTTAGATATTACCGCTGGAGTTTCGCAGGCTTTTGAAACTGCTACACTCATTTGGGAATCAGGTGCAAAAACACCAATTCTGTTTTGCACAAATGAAATGGACGCACCTCTCTACGAAACCTATCTGCCACCTAATTCAAATATAATTCAAAAACCCCTGCAAATTCAAGAACTAAAGGATTATATTCTAAATGCTTATCAACAAAAAAAAGAGCAGCATGTTCCTAGTATCGAGATAAGAAGCGAACATATTACTCACTATGTTCCAATTGAAAACATCCTATATGCAAAGAAAAACGGTCACCATGTAACCATTTTTCTCATTGATAGCACTCAGATTTCTCTGCTTGGAACATTATTAGATTTTTTTAAAACCGTTGAAGATTATGAAGAATTCATCATTGTCAAAAATTTGTATGTCATCAATAATAAACATGTTGTTTCTCATACATCACGGATGATTACCCTTGACACAGACGCGACAATTCCTTTACCACTATTTAGCTTTGGAAAAAACTAGATTCTTAAATTTTGGATTCTTAAATTATATTATAACCACATTATGCGACTACTATGATTCCACCATCATTCGCATACATTGTGCTAATTCCAGCAGTGTCAATAATATGAACTTCTTTATAAGCTATTTTTTCTAAAATCATATCTCTTACTAATTCTGCACGTTCAAAACAATTGCAATGCGATATTACCAAAACTCCATTATTATCAAATTTTCTATCTTTTTCAATCGTTTCAACTAGTTTCTGTAAAGCTTTTTTCATTCCAATAGCTTTATTAAGTTGAACAATCTCACCCTCTTTAGTTGCTCCCATAATCGGTTTGATGTTAAGTGTTGATGCTACAAATGCTTTTACTAAAGATAATCTTCCGTTTTTTCTTAATGTTTCCAAATTATCTAGTACAAAGTATGTTCCCAATTTATCCTGATATTGCAAAGTTTTCATAACCACGTCTTTGAATGATAATTCAGAATCAGCAATTTTTCTTAAAAAAAGTGCTAAATGAAATTCACCACTTGATGCAGAACATGAATCAAAAACATGTACCTTAATTTGATTGTCCACTTCTTCTAACATGGTTTTGGCAAGCATTGCACTATTATAACTTCCGCTCAACTTAGAAGACAGTGTTATAACATATATTTCTTTTGCTCCACATTGATATGCCCGCAAGAATCGCTCTGGAGAGGGGCAAGCTGATTTCGCACAGATTGGTGATTCAGCTATTCTTTTAAGAAAATCTTTTTGATCAAATGTATCATCGTCAGGAGTAATATAATCACCTATTTGCAATTCAAGTGGAACCGTTTCAAAAAACGCATCCTTCTTCATTTCTTTTGTCAAATCACAACAACTATCTACTACTATTTTAAACTTCATTGCTTCCTCCTTGTGATGATGCGGTTTTCATTACTACTTATCATAGCACAGAATGCCTTTTTTGAAAAGAGCGTTGAATAATCTATTTGACAATTAACGTAAAACTAGGTATCCTTTCATTAATTAACGAGGAGGCCATAATGGTTGCAATTCAAATTGAAAACAAAAACAAACTAATGGATTATCTATTTGATAAGGATACCTTTCATAACTTTCAATTTATCGAAGGAACTATCATTACTAATCACACAATGAACATACTGGGGAATATCTTAGGTGGCAATGAGTATCTAACTTATTCAGCCATTCAACCAATATTCAAACACGTACTATCGAATTACGAACCTCTAACAGGCTTTCAAATAATGTTACAGGCTAGCTCTGGTTATACTGAAAAGTTTATACAAAAAAGCGACCTCCAATATTCTGCCGAAAATATCAAAGGTCTCCTACTTACTATTCGTACAGATCAAAGTGGAATCCAGTGTACGACTTCCGTATTGCGTTATCAATTTGAATTAGATAAAACAGCTGATTCGCAGTGGGATCAAGCTATTGTTAAATCTTTTCAAGCAATGGGCATGGACTTTGCACTGCTTTAGAAGATACACCACTTTTAGAAATCACCAATGAAAGCAATTACTTCCACTTCACATAATACATTTTTAGGAAGTGTCTGAACTGCAACGCAACTTCTTGCTGGTTTTTCCACAAAATATGTCGCATATATTTCATTAAACTTTGCAAAATCAGCCATATCATCTAAAAAGCAAGTCGTTTTAATTACTTTGGAAAAATCAGTTCCCGCTTCTAATAAAATAGCTCCAATATTTTTCATAACTTGCTCTGTTTGCTCCTCAATTGTCGTTCCCACTACTTCTCCTGATGTTGGATCTAATGCAATTTGCCCTGATGAATAAAGTATGTTCCCAACAATAACCCCTTGTGAATAAGGTCCAATTGCAGCAGGTGCATTTTTTGTAGATATTTTTCTCAACATAACAAATCTCCTTCTATTTCTCTATAAACATGACAGTAACGTAGTAACCCCTCTCATTATGCATAATGTCAACCACTGTACCTTCCTTCACCATTAATCTCTCCCGAAAAGGTATATTGGCCGACATTGCTAACGCAGGATCAATGGTATAAAAGTAGCTGCTTGGTAATACTCCTTCTGAAACAGTCACCTTATCCCCGAGAGACAAAACCCCTTCTCTCTCCATTTTAAAAATCATTTCTCTCATTTCTATCCTTCTTCTATCATTTTGATAAACACATCAATAATCTTTGGATCAAATTGTGTTCCTGAACATTTGCGTAATTCCCTAATTGATTCTTCAACAGACATAGCCACATGATAAGGTCTGTCATGTGTCATAACATCATAAGAATCCACTACTGAAATAATTCTTGAAAGCAAAGGAATCTGTTCTCCCACTAATTTATTAGGGTATCCACTTCCATCCCATTTTTCATGATGTGATAAAATACATTCCGCAATATCACTTAATTCAGGCGAGCTTTTCGCAATGCGAAATCCCTTTATTGTATGTTCCTGAATGATTTTTCTCTCATCATCTGTCAAACTTTCCTTTTTACTTAAAACATCATGTGGAATCGCAACCTTTCCAATGTCATGAAGAACCGCTAGCAACTCAAGTTTTCCAACTTCAGAATCAGACAATTTCATAGCATTCCCCAATCTAAATGCCATTTCCCTTGTACGTTCAACATGTTCTTCCGTTTCATAGTCACTTTCACTGAGTGTTTGTTTCAAGGAATCAACCAATGATCTGCTAGCCGAATTATCCTTTAACATCTTCTTGTTTAACATACTGTTTTTAGCATCAAGCAATACTTTTTCAACCGTCATTTCACTTGAATCTTTAACACTAATTCCATATTCCACGTATACCGGAATTTCTGTACTGTCTTCAATCATACAATTCTTTATTAATTCAAGGATTTCAGCTGCTTCGACTTGATTCGTGTTCTCAAACATGATTACAATATCGCCATCATCAATTTTAGCAACATACACTTCTTCTCTGATATAGTGTCTTATTACTTCTGCAAGTTTTCTAAATATTTCATCACCACATTTTGTTCCATAATACTCATTAATTGCTCTAAGTCCATTAATATTACATACCGCAACACTGATTGGCCAATACCTCTCATCATCCCACTGTGGAATTTGATGAAAGAAACTTCTTTTATTAAAGAATCCTGTTAATGAATCAAAAATCAGTGATTGCTCTAACTCAAAATATGCCTTTTTAAGTGATGTTATGTCATGAAAAATGAATAATCGTCCAATCATGCGACCCTTACCATCTCTTATACACTTAAATCTGCATTGAAAAACTCTTGTCTGATCATCAACTCGAACTTTCCATTCAAACTCTTGTTTTTTTTCAGTACCAAGTAGTCGTGGAAATTTACCCTTACCAATAAATTCGTCAATCATCAAATTTCCAACTGAGAAATCGATATCTGGAAACAGTGAGTTAACATAGATATTATATTCTGCAAGTTTTCCCTCATAATCAAACAGAACTAGTGGATCATTAATGTAATACAGAATGACACGCCTAGTAATTTTTGATGTAATGAGTGGCATATAATGAAAGGTATTAAAATACATTAGAATTCCAATAATTACATAGATAATAACCGACATATCTATTTTAAGGGACAAAAATCTCACCATGAAAAATAGGTTTGTGAACACTCCTGCTAGTACGCAAAACAAAAAACCATAATATCTTTTCCAATAAACAATTGGGGTTTCAACACACTTAATTACAAGTAAAGATACAATCACCATCACAATAGAAACCAATAAGATAATATGAAAGTGATATGGCCACTTTGGAATTAATTCCAGCACATATGCATCATAGAATCGAACTTTAATAAAATCTACTGCATGATTTGTTAATGGATTGAGCATCAACGAAACTCCATCTGCCATCATAGCAACTGCAAGAATAACTTTCACTGCTTTGGGAAATGTTTTTTCATATCCGATAAATGTAATTACAAAATCCAGAAATGCAAACATCGCAATATCTAACAACAAAAACGAAATACTACTACCGATTGACATCCACAAGAAATTATCTGTAATCAAATTGATTGAATAGAATGCTGTAAGCATAAAATTCACAATCATATAATTTCCAATTTTAATACTTAAAGGAGTGTTTCGCTTATATGCCTTCAATAAAATCAAGGCAGAAATCAATGCTATCACATAATATACACATACGAAAATAATTCGCATATACAGCCCTCTTTCCATTTCTACACCAGTCATCAGTTAGGCAAGCACTTCTATTCCTGCAAATACTCTTGTGCTTTTTGAGCTTGTTGTGATTCTGGAAATAATGAAATCAACTTTTGGTAAGTTTCTTTCGCTTTTTCAATATTTTCATTCAGCCTATATGATTGTGCTAATTGATATAGGATTTCAGGATCCGAATCATCAAAAAACCATGCCTTCTCCAAAAATTCAATTGCTGTTGTGTAGTCATTTTGTTTTTCCGCTGTATACCCTGTTTCGTATAAATTGTCCGCAATTTGTGGCCCAACCGACTCCATCATATGTTGATATAAATCATTAAATGCCGAAGAAGCTTGAGTCTGTATATAATTTGGATCAATTGCAAGCATTGGAGCTTGAATCGCAGACAAATTACCACTATCTTTCATATATATAGTAGTCGCCTGGATTAACGAATCGTAGGACTGTAATATTCCACCTTCTTTTGAAAAATCACCTACTTTTGACTTGAGATCTTCGTTTTCACTCATGAGCGCTTCTAGCTTTTGCTCAAGATCTGTTATTGTTGCAGTTTTTTCATCCGACTTCTCGCTAACCGATTTTATTTCATTAACATATTTTGTTTTTGTATTTTGAACAACTCCTGGCAAAATTAAAAATGAAGTCACAGCGATTCCAAATGCTAATCCAATTAGAATATTAATAATTGCAGATCGAATAATTGGTTCTCGCACTTCCACCGGCTGGATGATTGTTTCATTTCCACTTTGATATACTACAACATCATTTGCTAGGTTCTTTTTCTTTTTATTTGTACCTGGAACATCTTGTAACTCCAATATACTATTTACTTCTTTTAGATACCGAAGTGTCATTGTATTGTTCGAATCAATTCGGTTGCTTCTTGTCAGCTCTCGACGCGCCTTCTCCCACTCCTCATTATGAATATATAATAAAGCTAATAATTGATGTGCCTTAATCATATTTGGATTCATGGAGAGCACTTTTTTAAGCTGAATAACTGCCAAATCATTACTGTCAGCCATACAATATGCTAATGCCTGATTGAATTTTTTGATTGTTTGATTCATCATATCCAATCTTGACGGTGTACTTTGTACGATTGCAATATAATCATCTGCAATATTCTTTTTAGGTCGCAAATTGTTGCTAATTACCCACTCACTTAGCGCCGCAACCGTTTCTCCCATTTCAAAATAGACAAGTCCTAATAGATTCCTTGCCTCGACATTGTTCTTATTAAATTTTATACTTTGTCGTAAACTTGCAATTGCACCTGACAAATCTCGGACATTTGCTTTATCTAAGCCATCATTGTAATAGAGATTCGAGATCTGCATGATTTTTTTATAGAGATATACATCTGCCCCACACGCCGTACAAAAGCTCTTTTCAGACAAATCAAAACCACATTTATAACATTTCATGTCTTTCCATCCTATTCTGTCTTCATTTCTTTTGCTTCGCGCAACATTCCTACTAAAATGTCTGCCATGTCAGTAATGTCTTTATTATGAATAGCATCCTCAGCCTCTTCAATTTCCAGACTTGGATGGAATTTCTTTAACTCTTCTTCAAAATTTATCATTTTTTTCCTCTTTCTTTAACAAATATTCCTTTACTTCGCCCGCTAGGTATAACGATCCCACAATATATAAATGGTCCTCACATTTCATTTTCTCAACAGCTTCACAAAACCCTTCTTGAACACTCGCATAACAAGAAATCTCCTTAAAGCCCAACTGTCGAATTCGGTGTTCTAACAATGAACTTTCTACTTTTCTACTGTTTGATAATTCAACTACATATATTTCAACAAATAACGAACACTTAACTAGCATTTCAAGCATAGAATCATATGCTTTATCCGATACTGCTGAAAAAACTAATCGTCTTTTCCCAAAACATGGTAAATGACTGATTGTTTCAACAAAGCAAGCGATTCCATCTTCATTATGCGCTCCATCTAAAAATACATTTGGCAAAATTTCTTCCATTCGTGCTGGCCATTTTGCCTTTAAGAGCGCTTTCTTCATACACACAATATCAGACTTCTTGGTTCCACCAAGTATTTCAAATGCTTTTAATGCTAACGCTGAATTTTCAATTTGATATAATCCAACCGTATTAATACGAAACATAACATCATTATAATACATAGTATTATAGTAAAAATCAATGTTTTTGTGTTCTATTTTTGTTCGTGAAAAGACCTGTTCATCCAACCATTCCACATCACAATTTATTGACTCACTACATTTTTCAATTACCCTTCGTACCTCAGGTTTTTGCAATCCGCATATTGCCTTTACTCCAGGCTTTAAGATTCCCGCTTTTTCAAATGCAACTTCTTCCAATGTATGTCCCAAATAATCGCAATGGTCTAATCCAACCTTTGTAATTACCGTAAGAACTGGATTTTGAAATATATTTGTAGCGTCTAGACGTCCTCCCATACCCGTTTCAAGAATTAGATACTCGCATTTACTAGATTCGAAATATAGTAAAGCCAATAAGAAAATATATTCAAAAAAAGTCGGAAACGATAATTGCTCGTTTTGATCTAGTATGATTTTAAGCTTTTGATTCAGTTGCTCATAAAATTGGGCAAATAAATCTCTATCTATGTCTTGATGATTCAGCTTCATTCGTTCTGTTATTGAAACAAGATGAGGTGATGTAAAAAGACCCACACAATACCCCTTTTCTTCCAACAAGTATGAAAGATAATTTGTTACTGATCCTTTGCCGTTCGTACCTGCTACATGAACGATCTTTTTTCTAAGGCAGGGCCTTCCTAATTCTTTCCAAATACTTTTTGTATTTTCTAAGGGATTTTTATGAGTAAATTTTGGTATTTCATAAATTTTGTTTTGTATTTCGATAAACTCATCCTCTAAAACATGCCTCATATATTATTACCAGCCTATACAATTATTATTACACTACCCACAATCATTCCAGATAAATTTCTATATTCCATGAATGCAGTTCCCTTATCCAAAAACATTTGATTGTTATCAATACTAATCAAACAATTTCGGTATATATTACCATCTACTCGAATCGATGCGCCTTTTGCTTTTTCCATTATTTCTAGACAGTCGCTCTCTTCTTTTCTACATTGGGATAATTTGGGCAAATGTTCCTCTCTCAAATTTCTTAATTGAAGTAGTCTTTGCTCTAACATTAGTGGAATGGTTCCTTTATCCTTTTTAATTAGGATTATTTTCTGCATCTCTGTTAATACTTCTTCTAAAATTTTTGCTACTTCCTTTTCTTCCTTAATAACAGTCTTATATTTTTGAATGATTTCCGGTAAAACTCCTGCATGCGCTATCGTTTTTACTTCAGCATCATTTCCCATTCCCTTACAGTCAATCCCCTTTGTTGCATGAATTTCTCCGCCTATGATAAAACCTTTTTTACCCTTTACAATGATTTTACCTCCGCAATCAATTTGCGAATTCATAATAATATTTGCTTCTACATTCATTCCAACCTGCAATTGAGTTCTCTCAACGAAATCAGCGTAGAAATTTCCTTTTGCAACCACTTTCCCTTTGTTATTGCCTTGAATACCTCTTTTTAGTACAATATCCTCACCTGCAAAAAGGTAGGCTGATTCCACTGTCCCCTCTATCGTTAATGTCTTACCTGCCTTAATAACAACGCCTGCCTCAACATTTCCTGTAATCAAAATATCTCCATAAAATTCGATTTTTCCAGTAATCAAATCAACGTCACCAGAAATTTGATGTATTTTATTAATCGAAATTTTATCATTTACATAATCAATTTTACCATCCATTTGGGCGATATAGATATTTAAATTATCTTCCTTTTGAATAAATCCTTTTCCTTTTAAGGTTGGCAACTCTTTCACCAATGCCGCCGGAATCTTAGTTCCTCGAACACTCACCCCGTCTACACCCATGACCGCATTATGATAAATGGCGATTGTATCCCCCACCTTAACATTTTGCAATATATTCATACTTTGATAATCAACTGATCCATCCTCACGAATCTTGGGCGCTTTTTTTGAATTTGTAACATCAAAAAAGTATTCATAGTATCCGTTCACACCCTCTTTTGGTGCAATTGCATCCGCAACTTTTATTTCTCTCTCATATACACCCTTTTTAGCAATGGCAGCTACGTTGGATTCAATAATACCTGCAACTACACCGTTCATCCTTAATAAATCTATGATTTCTTCTTTCGTATAAGGAATATCATTCATTTTAGGCATAAGAAATAGAAATGCTTGAGAATCATCATCAAGAATCTTGACATATGTTTTCTTTTCTTCCCAATCATTTTCTTTTTGTTCCTCTGCACTTGATACAAATGACCCTAAATGAAACCCCATTTCCATGCGAATCACCCCTCAATGTCTTACCAATAAGCATTGTAACTATAGACATTGTACCATAATTATGAATAATTATGGTACAAAATAATTACAACTGCTTCATTCTCTCTAGAATTTGGTCAAGCATTTGTGTGTATTTATTTAATTTTTCTTTTTCTTCTTCAACTTTATCAGAAGATGCCCTACTCATAAAATTATCATTTGCCAGCATTTTTGATGCCCTCGTAATTTCAGCCTGCAACTTCTCTTCTTCCTTTTTAAGGCGAACTTTTTCTTGTTCAAGATCAACTAATTGTTCAAATGGAATATAGATTGTTGCGTCCTTCACTACAACACTTACAGCGTCAGATCCAATACCCGCTTGATCCGTTTGGATGATAACCTCATTTGCCATCGCAAGCGGCTTAATATAGTTATTCGCTTGCTT
>CAZWNX010000065.1:0-11589 GCA_964635395.1 uncultured Lachnospiraceae bacterium | reverse complement strand
TGTGGATAAGATACATTTTACCTGCTCAAGCACCTCGATGTCAGCCGGCAGCCATTCTACTTCATCAATAGAATCTTTGGTAAGCCATTTTGCTTCATCATGCTGCGTTAATGTGATTTCTTCATCTAAAAGGTCACATAGAAAACATTGCATGGATAGGTGAAATGCTGGATATGTGTATTCTATTGTTGCAATTTTCTCTATTACTTTAATTTCAACTTCCAATTCCTCCTGGATTTCTCGAACAAGTGCTTCTTCTGGCTGCTCGCCTTCTTCGATTTTTCCACCTGGAAATTCCCAGCCCCCTTTAAACTCTCCATATCCCCTCTTCGTTGAAAGGACTTTATGATCTTTCACAATAATTGCAGCAACTACCTGAACTAGTTTCATGTCTATCCTCATCCCTCTTTAAGCTCTAATTGCCCATCTTAGTTTTGCGCTACGTGCCCTTCCATTGGTACTGCATTCCTTGGCTGATGGACGTATTGCTTCATTTGCTATTTCTTTATAGATACCTTCTTTCAAAAAGTGTTTGAACGATTTTTTAACCATCCGGTCTTCTCCTGAATGGAATGTTAGAATTGCAACTTTTCCACCACTTTTAAGCGCATCAGGTATTTTTTCCAAAAGGTCGTGAAGTACTTCAAATTCACTGTTTACATCTATTCTCAGCGCCTGAAAACATCTTTGACAGGCCTTTTTGATGTCTTCACTCCGCGTTTTTTCTGGAAGAAATTGCAAGGTTTCCTTTATAATTTCTTGCAAATGAGTGGTTGTCGTAATTGGTCTTTTACTCCTAACCGCTTTCATAATTGCCTTTGAAATGAGCTCCGCATTCGGTTCATCTGCATTTTCCAAAAGCATATATTGTAGTTCTTCTTGAGTTACATTCTTTAATCGCTGCGCAGCCGAAATTCCTTTTTCAGGATTTAGCCGCAAATCAAGAGGTCCCTCTATTTTGAATGAGAAGCCACGATCGGGATTATCAATTTGCATTGACGAAACTCCCAAATCTGCCAAAATGAAATCCAGCGGACCTGACTGTACAACAATTTGGTCTATTTGAGAAAAATTCAAATGTTGAATTGTAAGTATTTTGTCGTCATATCCCTTACTCGCCAACCGCTCCCTTGTTTTTGGTAATTCGATTACATCTACATCCGTCGCATAGAGATGTCCTTTAAAATCAAGACACTTTAAAATTTCCGAAGTATGCCCTCCGAATCCCAAAGTCGCATCAAGACCAATCTGACCTGGTTTCACGTCCAAGATCTCTAGTATCTCATCCACACAAATAGATCGGTGCATTCCCGCTGGTGTACTTCCTTTTTGAATCACTTTGGATATGGTATCCGTATATTTATCCGGCTGTAATTCCTTGTATTTTTCCTTATAGGTTTTAGGATGCGTGCCGCTGTAACGAACACGTCTTTGATGCTTTTTTTCTTGATTGTCCATATTTTTTCCTTTTTATTCGAACGATTATTATATATTGTTTTTTTTAATATAAATACCCTTTATATTTCCAGAGTAATATAAATCATTGCTTTTTTTCTCACCACAAAGTAAATAAAGCGTTGTACCATCGATATTCCAATGAATCACATTTTGATATATGTTCGTTTCATTTGTTTTAATAGTCCTAACAGTGATTGCTCTTGGATCATAATAACTCGCTTCATAATAATCATCTTCGATTTGATAATTTACTTTTTGCTTGCTTTCAAATTCAGGATTTTGAGTAAAGAATTGTTGCTTTGCCTCGCTGTAAGTCACTGCAAATCCACCATTCAACTCTACATCCATCACTTTGGTGATTTCACCAGTCTCAAGATTAATTGCATTGATTGAATTGGTATACATTGTGTAATAGTATGCCTCATCCTCTTCTATATAGATAAATTGGGCAAATCGCAATTGTTCAGAATTAGAAATCACTTTCTTATTTTTACCATCCTGGTCAACGGCAAAAAATTCATCCCCACCATCATTGTAGGGATTCTTCCCGTAAATATAGGCATACATTTTATTGTCGTGCATGAAAAATGTATTTACATAGTTTTCTGAATAATCTCCCATTGATAAAATATCCTGATACGTTACTTGTGGATTGTTAATCTTTCCAACACTTATATTCTTTGGTACATAAATGTTTCCCAAAGAAACAAACCATAGAATACTACTAATGATCAAAATTGCTACCACGAACTTTATATGCTTTTGTGACAATCTCAATAAAACAAATGCAATCAAGGTAACAGCAAAAGAAAATAGACCCATCATAATTAGAATCACACAGTATAACGGAACGATAAACAGCGAAAGCATTTTACCAAATTCGCTGCTGTCATCAATGGGAATTCCAGTACTTGATAGTATTCCAGAGATTAACACTATGGTAAATAACATTCCGCTAGTCATAATAACCCAGCTAGATTTTCGAAGTATTTCATCTGCTCGCTCTTTCAAAAAAAACTTAAGACAATAGCTCATCGCGATTGACAATAGGGCAAGCAAAGACATTGATAAGAATAGTGGTGAAAATATTGCATAATCTCCGCCTTTGATGGAGGCATTTATTTCAAATGACATTGCAATCAGCATAAAAAAGCAGACTAGATAAAGAATCGAGAACACGATTGCCTTCCATTGGTTCATCACAAACGACTTTACTTTTGTTAATAATATCATGAGAATCCCCTTTACTTCACTTATGTGTTCACCTACTTGCAATTTTTTAAAAATTGAACGTCCTCCTTCTTAGAGGGCGTTCATCCTATATGAAACTCATTCTCTGAGCAGCTATACTATTTGATTTTCATGTCAAAATGTTCGATATGTTCCTGCAACCAATTTGCTAGATATGCCAAAACCTTATCAATCACGTCATCTTGGTTTTCAAGTGATACCCGAACTGTTTCCTGACTCAATTTGTCTAATTCTAAGATGAATTTTCTATGTTGAGCTTTCTGGAATTCAAGTTCAGCATACTGGATTTGTTCCATATACAGTTCTTCTTCTGTGAAATGATATTGTGTATAATCTCTTAATCCACTGATAATAGTGAATAAACGTTCATCTTTAAACAGAATATTCTCGTCTTTAAGTAATTGATAAGCATCATCCGCCAGCTTAAAAATCTTACGATGTTGATTATCAATTTGTTCCACACCTGTCAAATATTGTTCTTTCAATTCGTACATATGATTTCCTCTGTCTTTTTAAATATGATAATTTCATTATATCCTAATTAATTGCAATTTTAAAGAGGCTTAGACCTGTATTTCATTTTAACGCTAGCCTTTGCTTTCGGCTTTGTGTTTTTGTATTCTAAAATTGCGTCTAAAAATAGTTGACCATATTTATCATACTTCGCTTGTGCTACTCCACTAATTTGAAGCATCTCATACTTGGTTGTGGGTAACTTAGTACTCATCGCCGATAAGGTTTTATCTGTAAATACAATATAGGCAGGAACTTTGCTCTTTTTCGCTAGTTCTCCTCGCAAAACACGCAACTTCTCAAATAATACTTCATCTTCCCTCATCAAAAGTGGTGTCATCCTAGTTTTCGTATCTATGGATCGTTCATTCTTATGTTTTCCTATGGTTGATGCTTTTGCCTTTGGCATTTTCATTACAAGTGAAGTTGGATCTTTTAAAAATGCATAGGAACTTGATGTTAGCTTTAGTACTGCGTACTGATCATCTGACTGCGTTAATAATCCTACACTTAATAAATGTTTGAAAATTTGTGACATTTTTTGAACTGTAATAGAAGGCTCACTTGCAAAGTAACGATTCTCACCCAATTGATATTGTACCACCTTTTTGGTGTACTTACCTCGCAGAGTATCAATTATTACAGCTGCTCCATATCGCTCACCACACGCATGAATGCATCGAAAAACAGTCTCTGCAATCGTTGTTATGTCAACTTCCTCAAACTGTGTCAAACAACTCGAGCAGTTTGAACAGTATTCACTAGCCACTTCTCCAAAATACCCCAACATATATTTGCGTAAACATTCATTTGTATAACAATAATAGGTCATCTTCTTAAGTCGATTATGTTCTCTTTTACGAACTTCCATTAATTCACTTGAATCTAACTCTTCATTTTCTCGATTGTTGTCGATGAAAAATTCATTTGTTTTTATATCCTGTGCGCTAAATAATAGCAAGCAACATGCTGCTTCACCATCTCTGCCAGCACGACCAGCTTCCTGATAATAGCTTTCCATATTTTTAGGCATATTGTAATGAATGACAAATCGAACATCTGATTTATCAATCCCCATTCCAAACGCGTTGGTGGCTACCATAATCTGCTTACGATCATAGATGAAATCTTCCTGGTTCCTTCTTCGTTCATCGTCATCAAGACCCGCATGATACCTAGTTGCCTGATATCCATTTGCATTTAACGTCTCACAAACTTCTTCCACTAATTTTCTAGAAATACAGTAGATGATTCCATTTTCACCTTCATACTTTTCTAAAAACTCAAGCATTTGACTTGCCTTATCTTTTGGACTCTCAACTAGGAATTGTAAATTTGACCTGTCAAATCCCGTAGAAACAAGTACTGGGTTTTGCAATTGCAAAATATCAACAACGTCTTTTTTTACCGCTTCAGTAGCTGTTGCAGTAAAGGCTCCTACAACTGGCCTTTTCGGTAATTGCTCAACAAATTCTAGGATTTTTAGGTAACTCGGCCTGAAATCCTGTCCCCACTGTGATACGCAGTGGCATTCATCCACACTCACAAAATCAATGGAGACTTCTTTTGCAAAAGATAAAAAAGACTCTGTCATAAGCCTTTCTGGCGCTACATATATGATTTTGTACTTACCTGCTTTTGCATACTCTAATGCTTTAAAATACTGGTTTTGGGTCAGTGAGCTATTCAAAAAAGCCGCAAAAATACCTGCCTGATTAAGCGCTGCAACCTGATCCTTCATTAAGGAAATAAGGGGTGAAATCACAATCGTCACACCCTCAAATAATAGTGCCGGTAACTGATAGCAAATAGATTTTCCTGCACCCGTTGGCATAATCCCAAAGACGTCCTGCTTTTGCAGGATCGCATCCACCAATTCCTCCTGCCCTAGTCGAAACTCATCGTATCCAAAATAATGTTTTAATACTTTATATTTTTCTTCTGTCATGCTCACACCAATTTCATTCTACTTAAGCAGATTCGTGAGCGTTTGATTCATTGCCACTACATCTTCTTTGTACCTTGGATACTTCTTAATATTGCGAACACTATGATCCATCGTATTGGTTAACCCAATACCGCCCACTTCTTCAAATTTGCCTTTTATAATCAACCCATTCACCAGGCACTTTGCCAAGTAGGTTTCTTTTCCATCAAACATCTGCAATGTTTTTAATTGATTTTCTATGATCGTTTGTGCTATTTTACGTTCTGATGGAAGGAGCGCCAACATCGGAAGTGCAAGTAAAAATCCACATTCAAACTGTTCAAATAGCTGAATCTCTTTCCACGTTAAAAACCAAGCTTCAAATTCTCCGCCCATATTTCCTAAATATCGGTCGTTTAGATAGTAATTCGTTTCTTCTGGCTGGAACTCAATCACAAATACATGATCATCCGATAAATTCAACGTAATATAGTTAGGTGATTCATATTCTCCGTCCTCATCCACTTTGTCAGGATAAAACTCCTGATACCATTTTCCAAAATTCGGAACTATTTTCTTGGGATTTACATTTGTCACTACCACTTCATCAAAATTCAGTTCTCTCTTATCATCGTATCCTCGTATCAACAATAAGTAATTCCACCAAAAATTTTTATTCGCTTTGGAATAATCTTCTATCTTAAGTTCCTGACCCATCGTAACTTCTCCTATTCTCTAACCATTCTTGTATTGTACCTTGCTTCGTCATTCTTTACTAGATAAAATCTTCTTCAAATTCATTCTCGTGCTTCTTAAAAAAATTATAGTACTCCAACACATTTGACAACTGCGTCCATTTTTTTACATCCACCGGGTCTTCACTCAGATCATAAATTTTTGCACCCCTTAGCGACAGGATGAACGGGGAATGTGTTGCAATAATAAACTGACAACCAAAAAATCTCGCACTATCTTCTAAAAAAGCAACAAGCTCCTTTTGCTTCTCTGGAGACAGACTATTCTCCGGCTCATCTAGCAAATACAATCCATTTTCTTTGATTTTATCAGCAAAATAAATGAAAGCACTCTCGCCATTGGAATGCTCTCGCATATTCCCAATCAAATTATTACGAATATACTTTGACTGTGTTTTACTTCTTGCCATATTCACTTTCATTAATTGTTCATAATCATCTAGTGATTTCATTTGAAATTTTGAATACTTAGCGTCTAGGTACTCATCAAATAATTCTTCTCTTTTTTGATGAATTCCTTCATTCATACTTCTTAGATTCAGCATAAAATCAAACACATCGTCGCTCGTAATCATTCTACTATCTTTGGTAATGCTGTTTTCAAGTTCATACGTGCACATACTTGTATAGTTTTCAAAAAAATTCGTCCGATTGAAAAGTGACGAGCGATTCAACTTTACTGTTTCAGAAATCACATTGAGAGCTGTTGTTTTCCCTGATCCATTTCCACCATATAAAATAGTGACTGGCTCAAAATCAAGAACGCGTAAACGGTTTTTAGATATGATCTGAAATGGATAAAATGAATCATAACAAGTTTTCCTAATTCCCATCAAAAAATCATATTCGTCTTCCACATCTGGGAATTTAAATTGTGATAAAAAAAGCATTGCGGCCTCCCTAATTAATTCGCATCCATTACTTTTGTATCAAAAACTCTAAATATCTGCTTTTTTATGTCTTTTCAAATAGTCTGAAAAAGTCTTTTCTGGCAATATTCTATTTTTGTTAAGCATCTGCTCCCAAACTACATTTCCTTGTTCTTCTGTAATTAAACCCTTTTCAAGTCCTTCAATAAGTATCCTCCCTGTATCAATATGTTTTAAGTTATACTTATCAATGTATAATGCTATATCTTTCCAATTGTTACTTGCTAAAATACCACCATAAGTCTTAGCGAGTGCAATCCCTGCAGCTTCACCTTTTCCAATTGCCTTTTCTTTTCTTGTTCCTTTTACTAATGTTCGATATAAATTATATTCCGCTTTATCAGTATCAATCTGCTTCACCGAGGCAACATCTTTATTTAGTAAAGCATCTGCCCGTTTCTTAATATGTGGGATACTTGGATTTGATAATTCTTGATATACTGGCCCTGGAATTACTATTTTTCCACCATAAAGCTGCTCAAGTAAATTTGTATCATTAATCCATAAAAAAGCGGATAGACAATCTGTATCAAAAAATAATTCATTAGTCATTCATGTCCATCCCTTCTTCATTCAGATTGTATACAATATCTGCTCTAAATGCATCAAGAAGCATTTCTTCTCTTTTTCCATTGGAAATCAATTCTTTTTCCGATATCGATTCAACTTTTCTAATATATTCGCCCGTAGTAAAATACCTTTTATGTTCGGATGATGGAGTATAAAGTTCTCCACTATATCCCAATTTAATTGCTTCTCGTGTAACGCTAATTTTTTGATACTCTTCAAATTTTTCTTTTGAAATATAATTTTCAGTTAACAATCTTAGCAACATTGCCTTATGACTTATTTGGAAAAATTGCTCTGCTTCAATAACGTCTTCAAGTTCCCAACCAATCTTCTTTTCAGCATATTGTTGCAATGCATCATAGGGAACAAGTAAATATGATGCAAACATATCAGCCTCTTTTTCGGAATCACTTTTATCAGCACCCAGTTTCATGTCACAGATTACTCTTTGCAGATTATCTTCATAAAGTATATGATACAATTCATGGGCAAGTGTAAATCTTTTCCTTCCATATGATGTCCCTGAATTTATGCAAATCACAATGTGATTATTTACTTTTGTACACATTCCACTTACCCTAGAAGACAATGGATAATATACGATTGTAATTTTCTTTTCCTTCCATCCATTTACACTCGCAAATACATCTAATGGTGAATATATATCTTCTCCAAATATTTTTCTGGTCTTTAATGCCAGCGAATTCAATTCAATATTTTGTCTCAATTTAATCCTCCTTCAACATCCCATCCATAAAACGTAGATTCATTGCAATCTTATTTATCATTGCAATACTTTGTAAATCTTCTGCCTGAATATTATTGGATCTAAATGCAAAATTTAAAGGTATATATTCATCAGATTCCCCCAATAAATATTCTTCCGTACATCCAAACAAATTACAAATCTTCTCCATTAAATCTACATTCAAATTTCTAGTTCCATTTTCTAATTTAGTAACTAAACTTTGATCAACATTCAAATAGCTTGCCATTTGCTCTTGCGTTAATTTGCTTTCTTTTCTTAATAATTTTATTTTTTGATCAAATTTTTCATTGTTCGTCATAATTAATCCTCCATTTATAACTATCCATTTGTTTCTATACTCCATTATAATATGTATCTGTCATATTTTCAATGTGATTTTAAATTTATTTTATGACACCTGTTTTCAACCTCATCGTCACAATAATCAATGTTAACTTCCAGAAATTTTGACACTCAAATATAAACCCCTGCTGATAATCATAAAAATTGTCAGCAGGGGTTATGTTATTATCCAAATAAAAATTCATTTAAATCTTCAAGTGCTTGCAACAACTCGAAAAATATATCTTTATTTTTTGCTCTTTCTTCACACCATGATTTTATATAATCTCTAATAGTTTCAAGAAATAGGTCCTTATCGTATGGTATTTCGATTCTTTTTATAACACTGCTTATATATTTTTCTATTTTTTCATCCATGCGACTTGGTCCTTGAACGCTACCCAATCCATTTTCTTTTAAGTATCTATAACTTAGTAAGTCTTCATCAAAACTATTAATAAGCTCAAGTTGCATATATCTTCCATGATTCATAAAGCCACTTCCATCAATCGTAAACCTTGTATCGTCATTAATAATTTCAGATAAATTCACTTTATTAACCTTGCACAAATATTTTATTTTACCAACGTATTTTCCTACATAAATGTATACCAAATCCCCAACTTGAACATTAGTACTTTGCTTCCACTCTATTATTTTGAAAGTATTAAACGCTGCCTCAACATCGTATTTAAGTGGATTACATATAATTATCCATTTCTCCATTAGTCCTTGTATTGTCCCATCTTCCATATTGCCATAGGATGTTTTTCCAATCTTGCTATAATTTTCTCATCCTCGAATACCAACTCAGGTCTGAACTCTTTTTTTTCAAATCTATCAAGAAACTCCTTTTCATTATCCGTAAGAATCATCAATTCTCGTATAAATAATTTAGCACTCTCTTTTCTTTGCTCCAGGTCAAAATTGTCCTTCTTTGCAATTACAGGAAATAAATCTCTTTTTACTTTTGCAAACGTAATATCATCAATTGCATCTGTCTTAAAATCTTTATTTATTGTTTCAGCTGATATTGCAGCATAAAAAACAGTATTCTTTCTCAATTCTTCATATTCACTTTCATCAAATAATCCAAATCTAATCATATTATTGATATCATATAAATCCCTTACTGCTGCCCTATTCATTAATGCATTTAATTTGGCTGCAAATAGTTCGCTTGGAACTAATGTATTCACCATCAACTCAGTTTCAGTCACACTAGTAACAATTGGCCTAAGTACTGAATCAAATATATGTGAACGCAAAGAATAGTTTATCTCTATCTTTATATTATCAACATTTCCCCCAGCATTTGTATACGAATATACCCATGAATCCAAGCTATGTCTCGATTTCGAATGAGGATTCAACGCATATCTGTTGGCTGTCATATATCTCGAAATCATTTCTGTTATTGTTTCTCTAACTTTTAACATTTCCTCTAAATCATAGTTTATTGCCAAATCCAAATCAATATCAACAGACAATCGTGGCAAATTAAATACCGTCAAATTTATTGCTGTTCCACCTTTTAAAATCAAATTTTTACTCAATATTGAATCTGAGTTTATAAATGCAAGTATTTCCGTTAATCGAAATACCTTTTCCAGTGTATCCCTTACGAACCCCATCTCTTTTGCTTTTTCACCCAATACTCTTCTATCTAAGTTCATCTATTCCTCCATTTTTCAAATTAAACATATTATCTGGAATCATTAATTTCCATTCTTTATTCCAAGTTGTACATTTGGTATCTTTTGTTAAATATCGTTTGCTTTTTCCTGCCATCTTTTTACACTCATTAAAAAATTCCTTTGAAAGATTAAACTGATTTTTGTATTGAGTTAAAACAAAACCAATTTTCTGATACAAAAACTGATTTTCATATTTTTCTAAATGTGACAAAAGATTTTTTTCATCCAAAGTCGGTAGTAATTCAATAGCTGAAAGTACTTCTTCGATTCCTGCTATCTTATCCATATCCTTAATACTATCAATCAGTGTTTTTTCTATCTCAGAAACTTTAATCCCATTGGTCATAGGCGGATTCACAACGCCCTCCATGTGATTTGTAACAACACACTTATATGTGTAACCATCATATTCAAATTCTTTAAATCTGGTCGCTGATGATACATATACATCATAATATACTTGATCAGTAACTCCATAGTACTCTAATGCTGTATGATGCGATACAAATGATGTATCAGTAATTGCTGATGCAATTTGATACTTACTTGCAATTGGTAAGCCTGTCTCAGGACTAATACATGTATACATATTTTTACGAATTCGATCTACATATCCCTCACTTACTAACCTAAGAACATAATTGTTGCCTGATTTGTCATTTGTATAAACTGCTGCAATATCTTCACTTGTAAAAACTGGTTTTTTCATCATTTCTAAATAAAACTTCATAATATACCTCCGGTTTAAAATTTGTAACAATACTATCCTATATGATGGAATTGTTGTATTTTTTAAACTACATCTTTATTATAAAACCAATCTTTAAAATTTACAACAGTTTATTTTTCACATCAAACCCATGCTTTTAAATGGACTTGAACCACTTTTTAAACTATTTTTTATACTTTTATAATATTTTCTTTTCTATTTCAACCTCACCTCCACCGCCTTCCCAGCGTCACCTTGACGCTTTTTCCCAACAACAACCCTCTCCACAACCACATCCACCAGCTCCTTCGTCAACTTCTCCACCTTCAAATACTTCCCCATAACTTCCAACCCCGTCGCATCTTTAACCTGTAAGTCCAATCCATTGACAAGGGAATCCTCCAATAAACGTATCTTCTCTTTAAATCCCAATACTTTTTCTTCCAGTTCCACCTTCCTCTCTAAATATTCTTTTTTGGAAATCTTCTCCTCCCGATAATCCTCATACATCTCCATCAGGACCTGATCCATCTCCGCAATCCTTACATCCAAATCCTTAATCTCATCCTCCAATGCCCGTCTTTTCTCAAAAACTACCTTATCCGCTGCTTTTTGAAGTTCTACCATATCAACAGCCCTCTTCGCCGCATCCTCAATAGCACGAATAACAATAGCTTCCAGGTCCTCATC
>CAZWNX010000064.1:1572-11919 GCA_964635395.1 uncultured Lachnospiraceae bacterium | reverse complement strand
CGATCAGGAGATTGTAATGAAATTAGACATTCTATTATCAACAATGCATATGAAATGTACTGGTGAAATAAAGAAATTAAATATTTCTGGAAATTGTATTGTTGTGAATCAATGTGATGAGGAAAAAGTCGAGACAATTCTAATAAAAGAAACGAGTGCTAAACAAACAATTCTTTATACAAAAGAACGAGGGCTAAGCAAAAGTAGGAATATGGCGCTCTTTGCATCGGATGCTGATATTTGTAAACTGAGCGATGATGATCTTAAGTACGAAGAGAATTATGAAACACTCATATTACAAGCGTTTCGAGATTATCCAAAGGCGGATGTAATTTGTTTTCACGTGAAAAGACCAGAACGAGAAAAAACAACCTTTTTAAAACCCAAGAAGCTCGATTACCTAACTTCACTCAAAGTTTGTTCGGTAGAAATTGCATTTCGTAAAGAACGTCTAGATGGAATCCAGTTTCGAGAAGATTTTGGAACGGGATCCCAACAGTATTTAATGGGTGAAGAAAACATTTTCCTATATGATTGTTTGAAGAAGAACTTGAAGGTGATTTATCTTCCAGTAACTATTGGTAGTCTTTTGGAATCAGAATCGACTTGGGATACAGGATTTCATAAAGAATTTTTTGTTAGTAGGGGCGCCAATTATTATGCTATGTCAAGAATTGGCTCTCATGCTTTAATTTGGCAATATGCGCTTCGTAAAATAGGAGAGTATAAAGGTGCGGTGACTTTTTCAGATGCAATTAGTAGTATGTATCAAGGTCGAAAACAGATGAAACAAAAGGATATTTTGTTAATTGGGGACTATTATTCAACCACTGGACCAGCAATCGTTACAAGAGACTATATTCGAAACATGCCATCTTCGGTGCGTATTATTAAATCACGTAAGAAACTATTGCGATTGATTGAGTTGATAATAAAATTGAATAGGAGTAATATTATTCTTTGTTCTGGATTATCAAAACAGAATGTTATAGCTTTTAAACATGCTAGAAAACGGAACAAGAAATCCGCGTATTTGATGCATGGTAGTGTTGCTTATGAAAATGAAATTAATCAAATTGACATGCCTGAGATGGAGCGACTTGAGTTAGAAGTATTACAAATGGCTGACAGAGTGATTGCAGTGTCGGATTTGTTTAAAAACTGGGTACGAAACCATTATGTTGAGTGTCAAAAGAAGGTTGATGCGATCACCAACGGAATTGATTGGAAGGTAGCCGAAAAAAGCGGCGTAATAAATGAGAATTTTTCGTCTAGAACGGAGAATAAAATAGTAAAAATAATGAGTGTTGGTGGTGGAATGCCACGAAAAAACATTCGAGTGCTGTGTCGGGCGATTGAAGAAATACATTCAGAAAAGAATCTTGATTTTGAACTCCTTGTATTTGGAGAAAATGGTAAGGATTCTGAGATAATTCGAGGATATAGTTTTGTAAAAGACTTTGGCGTGTGTTCACATGATCAATTGTTGAATTATATGAAAACGGTTGACATATATGTCCAAAATAGTAGCTTTGAAACATTTGGATTAGCTCCGATTGAGGCGGCTTTGATGGGGTGCAGTGTTATTATATCTAGCAAAGTAGGAGCGAAAGATGTTCTTCAAGATGTGTTTGGGTTGAAAAAAGAACAGATTGTTGAAGATACGCTGGATGTGGCTGAATTAATCAATGCGATTGAGAATTTACTTTGCTCACAATCAATTAAAGCGCAACCAACACTATTAAGGAAATATGAAATGTCTGTTCAGAAGAGAAGTATGGAATTGTTTCATTATTTAGGTCAAATTGGAGAGGAAAAGTACAATGATTTCAAATAAAAAACTAGCAACAGTGGTAAACTTGATTTGTGTATTTTTGATGGTGTTAATTCTGTTTTTTGCAACTGCCTATGAAGGGCTCTATATGTTCTGCGCAAAATATTCATCATTGGTTTTGTTTTTTGTGCTTATGGGATTTTTTGTAACCAATGTAAATATTATAAAATTGCTTAAGGAAAAGAATTTGGACATATATATATTAGGAATTGGTGGAGTGTTAGTTCCTATTTTTTTATGGATGGCGGAATCTAGGTGGGGGGCATTATTTACTGCATGGAATATAATGCTCATTTTTTATCTGGCGGACAAGGTTAAATTGGGTTTCAAACAGATTATTCCGCTATATATTGTGATGGCGGTGGTTCTATTTGAATTTTTGATTTTGTACCCTAAAACGTATAACCCTAATAGTAGTGGGATGAGTATATTTTTCTTATTTTTCCTTGCAATGATTGCTTTGTCAAAAATAAAAGAAATGAAACCGATGAAGTATATATATTCTGTTATTCATATTCTTTTATTAGGGGTTGTATTTTACGAAATTGTGCTTTACCGTGCAAGAACAGCAACACTTGGATTGATTTTATTTGAGTTATTATGGCTGTTTCTTTATAAAGGATTCGGAAAGAAAAAGTGGTTTACCTATTTAGTGATTAGTGGACTCACATTGGGAGATTTGGCATTTACTGGGTTTTATATCTATATGAGCACAAGATTTGATTACAAGATGCCAATTTTTAATAAGCGAATTATGACTGGAAGACAATATGCATGGATTGATTTTTGGAAAGGATTTTTTTCAAGGCCGCTAACCGGAATCGGAAGTGATTTTGATAAAATGATGCCAAATGGAAGTGGATTAGAAGCACATAATTCATTGCTTAGTTTACTTGCTGTGCATGGGATTATCCTGTTTGCAATTATGCTCTATTTTATTGTTAAGTACCTAGCTAAAAGTATGCTTCAGATGGAAATAACAGCACTGAATGCAATAATGATGGCAGCTCTATTATCCTTATTTGTTGTTTCTGTGTTTGAGAATGCACTTGTAGCAGGACAATACGCAACCGTTGCATTGGTTATTGCAATTACTTATAATTCTTTTCAAACTGAAAAGCAGGAGAAGTAATGAAGGGAAAATAAAGTGAAAAGCACAAAAATATATCAGAATCATATAAAAAGATTACAGGATTTTGTACTATCCGTGATGGCACTTTTATTGTTGTGGCCACTTTTAGTTGTTGTAGCAATTTTAGTACGTGTCAAATTGGGGAGCCCAATTCTATTTTCGCAAGCAAGACCTGGAAAACATGAGAAAATTTTCAAAATGTATAAATTTCGAACTATGACAGATGCCAAGGATGCAGAGGGTAATTTATTACCAGATGCAGTCAGACTTACAAAATTTGGTAAGTTCCTGAGAGCCACTAGCTTGGATGAACTTCCGGAATTGTGGAATATTTTGCGAGGTGATATGGCGATTGTTGGTCCAAGGCCACTGTTAGTGGAATACCTTCCACTCTATAATGAAAAGCAAAAGAAGAGACATCTAGTAAGACCTGGCCTCACTGGATATGCACAGGTGAATGGACGAAATGCAATATCATGGGACGAAAAATTCCAATTTGATGTGGATTATGTGGATCAAATCTCTTTTACAATGGATTGGAAAATCTTTTTTTTAACAATCAAGAAGGTGTTTGTTAGAGAGGGAATTCATTCAACAACGTCTGAGACAATGGAATTTTTTCGAGGGAGTGATATAGTAGGTGATGAGAAGAAAGGAAGCGTGGAATGATTTAACGGATAAGTTATAGTCATTCTAGGAGGTAATTGTGTGAATCGATTTTTTGACAAGAGCAATCGAAAATTGGTGTTTCGACAATGTATTTTGATTGCATTAGATATTATCATCATAAATTTAGTATCAGTGTTTGCACTTTTAGTGCGCTTTAACAGTATCCAGGCAATTCCGGATTATTATTTGAACGTCATGGCTTTTTTCTGTATTCCGCAAACGGTGATTACCCTACTCGTTTTTTTTGTTTTTCGTTTTTATCATAGTTTATGGAGATATGCTAGTATTGACGAGCTTTTGAATATTGTGATCGGCTGTTTTTTTTCTACCGTTCTTAATTATATTATCCTTCTAGTATTGGGGAAAAGTTTTCCAAGAAGTTATTGGATACTCTTTTTTGTGTTTCTTGTATTCTTAGTGGGAGGAATGAGATTTTTCTACAGGGTATTGAGAAGTACTAAGAATCGACATATGGGTGGATCCGACAAACGAATTATTATTATCGGTGCAGGTGAAGCTGGAAATGCAATCGTAAAAGAAATACAAAACAGCACCCATTTAGAAGGAAAAATAGTAGGATTAATGGATGATGACCCTGGTAAAAAAGGAAGATTTGTTCAAGGAATTAGGGTGCTTGGAAATCGCAATGATATTCTTGGAGTAGTAGCCAAGCATGGTGTCACGGATATCATTATAGCACTTCCGTCAGCGCCTAAGACCGTACAAAAGGAAATTCTCTCAATTTGTCAGGAATCCAATTGTAATTTAAAGATTCTACCTGGTATTTATCAGTTGATTAATGAAGAGGTAAGTGTTAGTACACTTAGAAATGTTGAAATTGAAGATTTGCTTGGTCGAGATGCTGTTGAGCTAGATACGCAGGGAATTGAACAAGCAATTAATGGGAAAACGGTTCTTATTACTGGTGGAGGTGGTTCCATAGGAAGTGAGCTATGTAGACAAATTGTCAATTATCACCCTGAGAAACTAATTATTGTGGATATCTATGAAAACTCAGTTTATGACATTCAGCAGGAGTTGTTAAGACAACATCCTGACATGAACTTGGAAGTTTTAATAGCATCTGTTCGTAATGAAGAGAGAATGAGAACTATTTTTAAAACATATCACCCGCACATTGTGTATCATGCACCAGCACATAAACATGTTCCATTGATGGAATCGAGTCCTCATGAAGCAATCAAAAACAATGTATTTGGGACATTGAATCTAGTAAAGGCGGCAGATGAATATCATTGTGAGCGTTTTGTACTCATCTCAACGGATAAAGCTGTGAACCCAACAAATATAATGGGAGCATCTAAACGAATTTGTGAAATGATTGTTCAGACATATGATCAAAAATCGCAAACGGATTTTGTTGCAGTACGGTTTGGAAATGTGCTAGGCAGCAATGGAAGTGTCATTCCGCTCTTCAAAAAGCAGATTTTAAATGGTGGTCCAGTCACAGTAACGCATCCAGATATTATAAGGTATTTTATGACCATTCCAGAGGCGGTATCTCTTGTTATACAGGCGGGATCGATGGCAAACGGTGGGGAAATCTTTGTTTTAGATATGGGTGAGCCGGTGAAAATTGTAGATCTTGCCAAAAATCTGATTCGCTTGTCAGGATTTGTTCCAAATAAGGATATCATGATTGAATTTACGGGTCTTCGTCCAGGTGAAAAATTATTTGAAGAATTGCTCATGTCTGAAGAAGGTTTGTCAGATACGAGTAATAAGCTAATTCATATTGGAAAGCCGATGGAGTTTGACGCAGACCAATTTGAACAATCCATTCAAGAATTGTATCAAATAGCATATGATGAAGAGACTGATATACGTGAAGAAGTAGCTAAAATAGTATCCACATATAACTACCAAAGAGTATAGAAATTGGGGGGGATCGAATGAATAGTCCCAAGGTTAGTATTATTATTCCAACATATAATCGTACTGAGTATTTGAAAAAAGCTATCCAAAGTGCGCTTAATCAGACCTACAAAGAGATTGAAGTTATTGTAGTAGATGATAATAAGAATAAGCCTGAAATACGTGAATGGGTGGAAATGCTCATGAAAGAGTATCCACAGGTCTTGTATGTTCAAAATGACAAGAATCTTGGTGGCGGACGCAATCGAAATCGAGGAATTGAAGCTGCAACGGGGGAACTAATTGCGTTCTTAGATGATGATGATTATTTTGAACCAGATAAAATACAGATGCAGACGGAATGCTATCAAAGTCATGCAGATGATAACGTAGGCCTGATTTATTGTTATGCAAGGGCAGTCAGTGTAAGTGGAAAAACGATAGGAACATATGAGAATAATGATGAGGGAAGACCTATATATGAGCATATGCTAAAATGCTTGGCAGGGACCTCGCTTTGGTTTGTACCAAAAAATGTCTTGATTGAAGTTGGTATGTTTGAAGATGTTCCATCAAAGCAAGACTCGATCACTTTGCTAAAAATATTAGCTGCGGGGTACAATGTGTATCGAGTCCCCCAAATTTTGGTCAATTACCTTGAAGATAACGAAGGGAAAATTAGTGGCACTGGGGAGAGAAACATTGAAGGATTAATTCTTTATAGGACTTGGGTTCGCAAGTATTATGAAGAACTAATGAACATGCAAATAGACCAAGTGGAGTATTCGTTTGCAAAACAATTGGTGACCTATTATGTTCTAAATCATAAATACGATAAAGCAAATATAGAATACGAGATTATGCGTCAAATGAGGTTTTTTCGGGTTCAGACTCTATTCGCCTATTTGAAAATCACATTCCCCAAAACCTATATGAGATGGTTGAAGAAAAAGAAGCAAAAGGAGCAGCAAAAGAATGATTTGGATAAAACTAATTGAAGCTGTGCTAGTCCTTTACCTAAGTTTTCTACTACTTGGGAAATCAATAATAAGGAGTGAAGACTCATTGCCAGAAAAATTGGTTATGGGTTTTTTGGGTGTTTTAGCAATAATGCAATTATTAGCAATTCCATTAATTTTTACCTACTCAAAATTTAGTTTACTGAGGTTTTTGACTATTTTTGCAATAATTTTAGTATGTGCAGTCCATCATCTTGTGCGCGTGTTGTCTAAAGCAAAGAATGTGAACGGTAAGGGATATAGTGAAAGAGTGCCGTATACAAAGAAAGAAAAAATACTTTTTGGGATCGCCGTATTGATGATCGTGGGGCAACTTGCGGTTGTCCTTCTGTTCACGCACACAGATGCTGACGATGCATTTTATGTTGCGACGGCAGTAGATTCTGTAAATACAGATAAAATGTATCGAATTGATCCCCATACGGGGGATTTCATATCCTCATTTCCAGTGAGATATGTTTTGTCCCCTTTTCCTATGTTTTATTCAGTAATTGGAAGTTTGTTCAAACTATCACCAACAATAGTGGCTCATTTGATTGTTCCGATATTGGCAATACCGCTTTGCTATACGGTATCCTATCTTTTGGGAATGGCATTCTTTCAAGAGAAGCGAGAAAAGGCTCTGTTTATGACGATGATTGTCAGTGTTCTAATGCTGTTCCAAGGTGCAACCGGCTATGAAACCGGAAGCTTCTTGTTGCTTCGTAGTTGGCAGGGAAAATCAATTTTGGCAACGGTGATTATACCGTATGTAATTTATCTATATATTAGAAATGCAGACCAAGGAGTGCAGTTGTGGATAAAAATAACAATAGTAATACTTGCTAGTTCAAATGTATCATCAATGGGTATAATGCTAACCCCAATTGTGGTAATGATCATGGGAATTGTATCCTCACTAACGACTCGCAGATGGCGGCCCATTGTTGGAAGTGCTCTATCTTGTATTCCGAGCGGGATATATGCATTGATGTATATAGCTCTATATGCATGGAAATTGTTTTAGTGTTGTACTTATGGGATGGAGGTGATTGATTGAGTTGGGATGCAATAAAAGGAATAAATGATTATTTTGGAAATTCCATTATGTTTTTGGTGTTTATTGTATCACTGTTATACTGCATTAAAAGGGTTGGACTTGATCAAGAACAAAAGAAAATATTGCTTTACTATCTTTGCTTAATTACCATAGTGATTTTCCCCGTGACAGGAAATTTGATGGGGAGGCTTGTTGGAAAAGGGGTTATGTGGAGAGTTGGTTGGCTGTTAATAGTTCCGTTTTTTAGTGCCTATTCGTTCACACATTGGGTTTATGATAGAGAAAAAGTGAGATGGATTAATGTACTCTGCGCAATCGGAATCTTACTGGGGATGTGGGCTGGCAAAGACTATCTTTTTACGAAGCATACCTTTGATTATGAAAGAAATGTGTATAAGATTTCTGATACAAGTATTGAGGTTGCGGATTATCTGGTCGAAGAAAATGAATACTATGTATTGGCAACACCGGAACTAGCTTCTCAACTTAGGCAGTATGAACCAAATATACGATTATTATCAGGCAGATGGCCGAATTATGAGGACCAGTATTCGGCATCGGTATTTTCGATTCTCACTGCGGAAGTGGTAGATACTAAAATACTAATTCGTATATGTAAAAAGAAAAATTGTGAAACAGTGATTCTAAAGGATGAGATACTATCAGATTCCATGGAGTCTCTTGGAGCTTCGCTAATAAAAGAAATCGGTGGTTACAAAATTTATCGGATTGTGATATAATGCTCAATTGAAGATTATAACACATGGAATGAAATAACATACATTTGAGGTTGAAAATGAATTTAGAAAAGATTACATTATCCATTATTATCCCCTGCTATAATGAAAGAGGGCACGTTTTAGAAATTGTAAATAAAATACTAGAGACAGATATTCCTAACAAGGAAATTATCGTTGTAGATGATATGTCTACGGATGGTACGAGAGATTTGCTTGAAAAGGAGGTAAAACCTCATGTATCCAAAATTGTTTATCATACAGAAAATGGTGGTAAAGGTGCCGCTTTAAAAACTGGATTTGCCCATGCAACTGGGGATATCGTCATTATTCAAGATGCGGATTTAGAGTATGACCCAATGGAATATGTGACTGTGATTGCGCCGATTGTAAATGGCGAGGCGGATGTTGTATATGGCTCAAGGTTTTTAAATTCAAAGGCTAAGGGCTATTTGATGAACCGTTTAGCCAATTGGTTCTTAACAAGACTTTCCAATCTGTTTACAAAGTTGAAATTAACGGATATGGAGACTTGTTACAAAGCATTTAAGCGAGAGTTAATTCAGTCCGTGGATTTTGAAGAAAAGAGGTTTGGATTTGAACCGGAGATTACGGCTAGAATAGCAAGAATGGGAGTTTGTATTAAAGAAGTTCCGATTTCTTACTATCCTAGAACCAATGAACAAGGTAAGAAAATAGGTTTTAAAGATGGCGTTCGAGCAATTTATTGTATTATAAAGTACCGAAAATAAGGAAGCTTCAAAAAAATACGCCTATGATTACTCACTTAGGCGTACTTCTTTTTTGTGATAATATTTCGCAACACTTGTATTTCTCCAGTCTGTAGGATCATTGGTAATATCATCAAAATAGAGAAGATATGGTTTGACAGCAAGTTTTGGTAAGATGACAATCTCTTCATTTGATTCAAGTAATGCTTCTCGTTGCACCATATGAACATGATATAACTGTGCCTCTTTGAAATAGATGCTTGCACCAGCAGAAAGAGACGTGAAGCGATTCGCAGGTGTAAAATAAATCGTCATACAGATACACACAAGTAAGGGAATCGTGTAGAATAGAATTCGTTTCTTGGCAGGTACAGCAAATTCGTTCAAATGTTCTTTTGACAGCAGCTGTGCTAGGAAACCAACCCAATAGACTGCGTTCAAAAACACCATAAAATAAAAGAACAAATAGATCACATTCAGGGTTCGTCCCGCTCCAACAATTCCTAAGGAATAGATACCAGGAGTATGCATGGAAGCAAACAGACAAAACGAAATCAGTGAAACAAGAACGGGATACGGGAATTTAAAGGTAGTTTGTTTTACAATTTTATAAATCGTAGGTACGAGGATGAGGAGTGTAAGAATTGTCAAAACTCCAAACCAATCATCAAAATAGGAAATCGCACTTTTGAAGGACTTCACGATGGCCTTCAGTGGCGGTGTGATTTCAAAACTAGCCTGACGTACTCGGTTACCTGGAGCAGATACATTGAGGATAAAACCCAGTAGGGAAATCCCAAGAGAAATACTGAATGAAACTGGAAATTTCTTTTTCTGATACCAAGCAATTAGAACCAAAATGAGCAACAATTCAAGCTGTAATAAAGCAGACACATAGTTTGCCCCAGATACAACAAATCCAAGAAATGAGGCGCATAGAATCAGTAAAGTGCGGTTTCGTATCTTGTCGGTATAGAATAAATGGATTAAGATGGCTAAATGAGTGAGCATCAGACTGTTCATAAAAACATAGTGAATACTGCTGTTATACCAGTAAAAACCCTCTACTGGATAGGCAAGGGTTTGAATCATAATAAGAAGCAGGCTAAGTGTAAAAATCTGTACTTCCGTTTTAGGAGCTCCTAGAACCTTTCTAAGGAGTGTATTCAGAAAGAACCAAGTCGCAATCATGAGTGAACCAATCATCAAAATCGGTGTCAAAGCATAGAGGCGATTATGAAAGACGGACGGTTGAAGGCTCATTAGAAAGACAGAGCTATAGGTTCCCTGCCATACCTGATAGGTGTGAAT
>CAZWNX010000064.1:0-1472 GCA_964635395.1 uncultured Lachnospiraceae bacterium | reverse complement strand
ATTCAAATACGAATTTATAGTAGCATAATTTTATAAAGAATCCTATAGATTTTGAAAAAGTAGAAAGAAGTGGAGACAGCATGAGAGAAAGAATTTGGCTATCCTCTCCTCATATGAGTGATGAAGGGTATGAAAAAGAATATGTGGAGGAAGCATTTGCAACCAATTGGATTGCCCCCCTTGGCAAAAATGTAGATGAATTTGAAAGGGAATTAGCTGAATATGTAGGAATACAGCATGCTGCAGCACTAAGTTCGGGAACTGCGGCAATTCATTTGGCACTTAAGGCAGCAGGTGTCAAAGAAGGGGATATTGTATTTTGTCCAACACTAACGTTCTCGGCGACGGCGAACCCAATCATCTATGAAAAAGCAATCCCAGTATTTATCGATAGTGACGAAAAGACCTGGAATATGGACCCAGTGCTATTAGAGCAGGCGTTTATAAAATATCCAAATGTGAAAGCGGTTCTGGTAGTTCATTTATATGGATTGTGTGCGGATCTAAATCCAATCATGGAATTATGTAACAAGTACGGGGTTCCAATGATTGAGGATGCAGCTGAATCCCTTGGTTCAACCTATAAAGGAAGTTACTCGGGAACGTTTGGAAAATATGGAGTTTTTAGTTTTAATGGAAATAAAATCATTACCACGTCCGGCGGAGGAATACTTGTTTCAAACGATGAAGAACGCATCCAAAAGACAAGATTTTGGGCAACACAGTCAAGAGATCAGGCGCCCCACTACCAACACAGCGAAATTGGATATAATTATCGAATGAGCAATGTATTGGCAGGTATTGGAAGGGGACAGCTGAAAGTGTTAGAGCAGCGAATTCAGAAAAAGAGAGAAATTTTCCATTACTATAAAGAGCAATTAGGGGATATACAGGGGATTTCGTTTATGCCAGAAAATGAATGGAACACCCCCAACTTTTGGTTGAGTTGCATATCCATTGAGAATGGGATTTCACCAACACTCGTGATGCAGGAACTTGCAAAAGAAAATATTGAGTCGAGACCAATATGGAAGCCAATGCATCTGCAACCCGTTTTTGAGAAGTATGATTGCTTTGAAAATGGTGTGGCACAGAGATTGTTTGAAAAGGGCCTGTGTTTACCAAGTGATACAAAACTCACGAAGGAAGATTTGAAATTCATTTGCAATATTCTTAAGAAAACCTTAATCTTGTAAAAAAGTACCAATTTACCACCATATATGGTGTGTTTACAAGTGGTTTTTAGTTGTTAAATAGAATAGAATCTGATACAATTTTAACGGAAAGTTTTATTATGGATGAAAAAGGAGGAAGGGTATGAACAAAAAAGTATCAAGAGTAATTGCTATATTACTCTCACTAGCCTTGGTATTTGGAGATGGTTCCATTGCAACCATGGCTGCTGAAGTGAATACTTCAGTAAACAAAGGGATAACCTATGACGGAAGTGATGTTGTTGAAAATACAATAAC
>CAZWNX010000063.1:6872-12429 GCA_964635395.1 uncultured Lachnospiraceae bacterium | reverse complement strand
TTCGGCTATTCGTTGACTTCCGTTTTTTCATCCTATATAGTTAAATAAGAAAATATTATGAGGTGAAATGTAAACATGAAAAAACATACTTTGAGAGAGAAAATGCAGTATCGATTTGATAACATTATGTCAAAAGGAACTGTCGTATTGGTCGGCTTGCTGTTTTTGGTAACATTTCTTGTTGTTATGATCGCTGGAGTTGCGGTTTCCATTGCGGCAGGAAGTGGTGATGTGGGAAATAATATCTGGATTTCTCTGATGCATGCAATTGATGCGGGTACGTTGGCAGGTGACAGTACGGATAGCGTTTCATCCGTTATTATTTTTTCGATGGTAACCATTTGTGGTATTTTTGTAACCAGTATTTTAATTGGTATTATCACAACTGGATTTGAAGAAAAATTAAATTCACTTCGTAAAGGAAGTTCTAGAGTTATTGAGAAAAACCATACAGTTATCTTGGGATTTGATGATAATATTTATACGATTATTTCTGAGTTAATCGTGGCGAACGAGAACGAAAAAGATGGTTGTATTGTTATTATTTCCGCACAAGACAAAGAAGTTATGGAAGAAAAAATTGCAGAACAGATAGATGATTTTAAGACCACAAGGGTGATTTGTAGAACGGGAGAAGTAACCGAATTAAACGTATTGGAAAAAGCATCTCTTGAGACTTGTCGCTCAATTATTTTGAATGAACAAAACGATTTTATGACAATCAAGGCAATTCTTGCGACTGTAAGTTACTTAAAATCAAGAAATGCATTTGAAAGAGACACGCATATGGTCACCACAATTAGTGATAAAATGAATTATGAAGCTGCGAAAATTGCGGGTGAAGGAAAAGTAGAAATTATTTTTTCAAAAGATGCAATCGCAAGAATTATTGCACATACCTGTAGACAACCAGGCTTATCAAATGTTTTGATTGAATTATTTGACTATGAAGGGGATGAATTGTACTTTGAGTCTTTCCCAGAATTTGTTGGAAAACATTTTGATGAAGTTTTGTTGTCTTTCGAAAAAGCAATTGTATTTGGAATTAAAAGAGGAAGCGATATTTTATTAAATCCTAAAAAAGAGGAAGTAATTACTGTGGATGATCAGATTATCTATTTAGTAGAAGATAATGGAACTGAAAAGCCGCTTACGGTAATTCCAAAATGTAGAAAAGAGCTTGAAATAGAGAAGGTCGAAAAAGTGGCAGAGTTGCCAGAACATATTTTGGTTCTTGGAACAAACACCATGCTTTCAGCAATACTCTCAGAACTTGATCATTATGTTGCTAAGGGATCAAGCGTGATTATTGCTGATGATCAAGTAGCCTTAGAATATGTTAATTTGAAAAATACATTAGAAAATATTGAATTAAAAATCAAAGAATGTGACATCAATGATCGAAAAAATCTTGACGCATTGACGGCATCTAAAATCGATCATGTATTATTACTAAGTGAATTGGAATATGATTCGGAAATCTCAGATGCTATGACGCTTTTAAAATTAATTCACCTTCGCGATATTGCACAGAAAACAAATGCGAAGTACAGTATTACCAGTGAAATGCAAAATGTAACCAATCAAAAACTTGCAAAAGTTGCAAAAGTAAATGACTTGGTAGTGGGTACCAACATTATTAATCTCATTCTGACGCAGATTTCTGAAAATAGAGAGTTATCAGCGGTGTTTACCGATTTATTAGATGAAGATGGATCGGAAATATATATGAAAAAAGCAGCTCTTTATGTGAAGAAAGATACACCAATCGATTTTTATTCCATTACGGAAATTGCATCAAGAAGAAACGAAATTGCAATCGGATATAAAAAGTATGAGGACAGTACATTCCAAGTTATCATCAATCCAGCAAAGTCTAATGAAGTTATATTTACAGAAAACGATTATTTAATATTATTAGCGGAAGATTAATCAGAATAAAAAAATGGGTTGCATTAAGTGTACATACAACATTAACTTGTGCACTATATCGCACGCGTTGATAAATTATCACATGAAAAACCGCTATATGCGCAGAAAGATTGTGCAAAACGGCTCGGTTCTGTATATTGACAATGGGAGCATATTACTCTAGAATTTACCTATCAGGAGCAAAGGCGTTGAGAACATATCTCGGCGCCTTTTTTGTTATTTGCATTCTGATTATGAGCTTATAGACGGGAGACTTATCTGCAGAATAGGATCTTCAAAATGACGACAATAAAATCATTTGGGAGGAAGTAATTATGAAGAAAAAAATCATGAGTATCGCGCTTTGTTTAACAATGGTAATGACAGTTCTAGTAGGTTGTTCTAAAAAAGAAGTAGCTGTGGAAGAAAAGAAAGTATTAAAAGTTGGCATGGAATGTGCATATGCTCCATTTAACTGGACCCAATCATCAGAAGAGGTATCAAATGGTGACAAGGCAGTTCCAATTTACGGAACAAGTGATTATGCATATGGTTATGATGTTATGTTGGCACAAAAACTTGCAGATGAACTTGGCTGGGAACTAGAGATACATAAAGTAGATTGGTCAAGCATTGTATTAGGAATGGACTCTGGCGATTACGATGTTATTATTGCAGGTATGGGCTATACGCAGGAACGAGATGCAAGCGTCGATTTTACGGCTCCATATTATATTAGAAATAATGTTGTCATTGTAAATAAAAACGGTAAGTATGCAAATGCAAAGACACTGAGCGATTTTACAGATGCATCTGCTACAACACAAATCGGGACAATTTGGGAAAAATATGTACCACAGATTCCAAATGTGAATCAACTGACATTCTTTGAAACAACGTCAGAAGTAATTATGGCAGTGCAAATGAATTCAGCTGATTGTGCCGTATTAGATGAACCAACTGCAATGTCAGCAGCAATTGCAAATCCAGATATTGCTTATGTTAATCTAGATCCAGCAGATGGCTTCAAGATACCAGAGGGTCAATCGCTAAATGTTTGTATTGCTGTCAAAGAAGGAAATAAAGAATTGCAAAAATCATTGGATGATGCCTTGGTTGCAATTGAGTGGGACGAAGAGAAAATGGTGGAACTGATGAATCTTGCAGTAACATTGCAACCATTAAGCAAATAAAAAGTAGGGTATAGAATAATGAAAACATAGATCGAGACGCAAGGGAGCAAAAACAAGCCCAGGCGTCTCATTTTTATGAATCGAAAAGGTTTTTGAAAGGAGCAAAGGTATGGAAAAGAATATTTTCGAATGGATTCTTTTTTTGTTAAAAGAGTATGGGCCCTACTTCTGGAAGGGAACCTTGATTACTTTGGAATTATCGTTACTAGGTACACTATTGGGTCTTATTTTAGGGTTTGTATTAGGAGTTGTTTTCTCCACACCCATTTACCCGGAAGATAGTATACTCAAAAAAATATCATTTAAGGTATTGAAAATAGTATCAAGCGCATTTGTTCACGTATTTAGAGGAACACCAATGATGGTCCAAGCCATGGTCATTTATTATGGATTCAAACAATTTGGATTTGATATTTCTTCATTTAATGCAGCAATTTTAGTAATCATGCTAAATACTGGCGCATATATGTCGGAAACCGTGCGAGGTGGAATCCTTTCAATTGATAAAGGTCAGTTTGAAGGCGGAAAAGCGCTTGGAATGTCTCATTTTAGAATTATGATTTCAGTGGTTTTACCACAGGCATTTCGAAATATCATTCCAGAAATGGGAAACTTATTTATTACAAATTTAAAAATGACATCCGTTTTAAATGTAATCGGAATCGCAGAACTCTATTTTGCAACGAAAACAGCTGCCAATACCTATTATAAATATTTTGAGTCATTTCTAATAACGGGGGCTATTTATTTTATTCTATGCGCTATATTTACAAAGCTTTTATCTATTTTAGAAAAGAAGTTAGAGGATAAGAAAGATTTTGAACTAGCGACAGAATATTTGACGGATTAGGAGGGAACTTCCATGGCAATCATAAAAGTAGAACATTTGAGCAAAACATTTGGAACGAATGAAGTACTAAAAGATATTGATTTTTCCATTGAAAAAGGTGAAGTGGTATGCGTTATTGGATCCTCTGGATCAGGAAAGTCAACACTCCTTCGTTGTATGAATTTGCTTGAGACAAAAACATCAGGACTTATTTATTTTGGTGAAAAAGAAATTGGTGGTTCTCAAAAAAAAATCAGTGAGTACAGATCTAAAGTGGGTATGGTTTTTCAAAGCTTTAATTTATTTAACAATATGACAGTGCTTGAAAATTGCATGTCAGGATGTCAAAAAGTATTAAAACGCAGTAAAGAAGAAGCACATGGATTATCCATAAAATACTTAAAAAAAGTGGGGATGGCTACGTATATTAATGCAAAACCATACCAATTATCCGGCGGGCAGAAACAAAGAGTGGCCATTGCGCGTGCGCTGACAATGGAGCCTGAAGTGCTTTTGTTTGATGAGCCAACAAGTGCGCTAGACCCTGAAATGGTTGGAGAAGTATTGAATGTTATCAAAGAACTGGCAAAAGAAGGGTTGACTATGATCATAGTGACTCATGAAATGGCATTTGCCAGAGATGTATCTACGAGAACAATATTTATGGACCAAGGCGTGATTGCAGAAAGTGACGTGCCGTCTCGTTTGTTCGTAAATCCTAAAAATGCGAGGACAAAAGAATTTCTTTCTCGATTTATGAATGGCTGATTGGGGGAATGAATTTGGATTATATTAATAGGAACATTGCATTCAATTTGAAAAAAATACGTACTGGGAAGAACATGAGTCTGGATGAAATGGCAGAACAGACGGGTGTTAGTAAGAGTATGCTCGCGCAAATTGAGAGAGGGGAAGCAAATCCTTCAATCGGATGTCTGGGCAAAATTGTAAGTGGACTTAGAGTTGAATTGACGCAGCTTATTGAAATGCCAAGGCAGGGAGTTCTTTATATTTCCAAAGATACTATGATTCCAACCAAGGAAGTATTGGGAAAATATACTATATATACCTATTTCCCCTATGATAAAGAAAGACAGTTTGAGATCTATGGAATCGAATTATATAAAAATGGCGTTTACTATAGTGGATCCCACGGAGAAGGTACAATCGAATATATTACCGTTACAACTGGAGTGTTAGAGTTGAAAATCCGTGGAAAAAAATATGAAATTCGTGCAGGAGATGCGATGCAATTTGATTCGGATATAGAACATTGGTATAGCAATCATGAAGATGAGACAGTCAAGATGACGGTCACTTTTTCATTTAAATAAAGACGGAAAGCGGGTAGAAGTATGAGACTGATGGAACAGAATTTAACAAAAGAAGCCCTTAAAGAAAAAGTTAGTAAATATATGATCGAAACATACAAGAGATTTGATTTTGTTGCAGAAACGGGCAAAGACATGTATCTCTATGATGAGAATGGAAATGGATATCTGGATTTCTATGCTGGAATAGCAGTAAACAGTGCAGGAAACGGAAATGAGAAAGTGATTGAAGCAATCTGTGAACAGGCAAAGGATCTTATTCATACGTTTAATTATCCGTATACAATACCCCA
>CAZWNX010000063.1:0-6772 GCA_964635395.1 uncultured Lachnospiraceae bacterium | reverse complement strand
ATTGCGATTATGCTTGAGCCAATTCAGGGCGAGGGTGGTGTAAATCCGGCAACAATGGAATTTATGAAAGGAATTCGTGAGTTGTGTGATCAAAAAGGACTACTCCTTTTGTTGGATGAGATTCAGACTGGATGGTGCAGAACTGGAAATGTCATGGCGTTTATGAATTATGGAATTCGTCCTGATATTGTCTCGATGGCAAAAGCAATGGGAGGTGGAATGCCAATTGGAGCAATTTGCACAAGTGATGAAATTGCCAGTGCATTCACGCTTGGGTCCCATGGAACAACGTATGGTGGAAATCCTGTATCTTGCGCGGCAGCACTTGCACAGATCACAGAGTTGTTAGATCGTAATTTGGCAGATAATGCTGAGGCCGTGGGTGACTATTTTATGAGCAAATTGCGTGCGTTGCCACACGTGAAAGAGGTAAGGGGTAAGGGCTTACTGATTGGAGTTGAGTTTGATGAATCTGTAAAAGCGGCGGATGTCAAGCAGGGTTGTTTTGAACGTCATTTGCTAATTACAGCAATTGGAAATAGTGTGATTCGAATGGTACCACCACTTATTGCAACGATTGAAGATTGTGACAAGGCATATGAAATTATTTTAGAGACAATAAAATAGGAGGGCTACGCATGGACAATTACGTAATAACCATAGCAAGAGGATTTGGGAGCGGCGGAAAAGAAATAGCACTTAAGCTAGCGGAAGAACTAGGAATTGTGTGTTATGAAAATAGAATTCTTACGTTGGCATCCGAGCTTAGTGGACTTGACGAAGAATTATTTGCTGAAGTCAATGAAAAAATGCGTAGAAAAAAATTATCTGGATTACTCAAAAGTTTACCACGGACAGTGAAACCCAAGCCCGTGGATGATGAATTTGTTTCAGATGAGAAGCTTTTTGAATATCAAAAAGAAATTATTCTACATCTTGCAGAAACGCAATCCTGTATTATCGTAGGAAAATGTGCAGATTGGGTCTTGAAGGAGTTTCCGAATGTAATCAGTATCTATATTGAAGCACCAAGGGAATTCTGTGTACAAAGAGTCATGAAAAAGATGGGAGTGAATGAAGAAACGGCTCATACTTCTATTACAAAGACGGATCAATATCGTGCAGCTTATTACCAACACTATACAGGTGGAAATTATTGGACCAATCCAGTGAATTACGACATGACATTAAATAGTCAGCGTGTCAGTGAAGAAACCTGTGTGCAACTAATCAAGGAGTATCTGAGAATAAAGTTTCCGGAATTATTCCAATAAAAACAATAAGGAGAAAGCCGATGAATGATTTTATGTTTTCGATACCACAAACGATTCAATTTGGAAAAGGAAGTATTCAGTCTTTGCCAGAATGCATAAGAAAATTAGACGGAGAAAAGATATTACTGATATCAGATAGGGGATTAGAACGTGCAGGAGCAGTCGATCGGGTGAAAAATATCTTGGATAAAGAAGGTTTGCCACATTGTGAGTTCTTGGATGTTTTGCCAAACCCAACCATAGAGACAGTGAATGAAGCAGTCGTTGCATTTACGGAATCAAAAGCAGATGTTATTGTGGCACTTGGTGGTGGAAGTCCAATGGATGTTGCAAAAGCAGTAGCTGTATTGGCAAAGCATGGTGGTAGTATCACGGATTATGAAGGTGCCCACAAAGTTCCTGGCAAAATTATACCAATGATAGCGATTCCGACAACAGCAGGTACTGGAAGTGAGGTTACGGCATTTGCCGTGATTACAGACACATCAAGAAATTACAAATTGACGGTGTTTAGCTATGAATTAATCCCAACTTATGCGCTCCTTGATCTAGAATTAATAGTTTCCCTACCAGCGACGATTGCATCCTCCACAGGAATGGATGCGTTAACCCATGCGATTGAGGCCTATTTATCGAAAGCAGCATCTCCTTTTTCGGATGCAATGGCTGAAAAAGCGATGCAACTGATTGGCAGAAATATTCGCCGATTTGTAGCTGATAGAAGTGATGAAGAGGCAGCAGGAAATATGATGATGGCAAGTACATTTGCGGGGATTGCATTTGCGTGGGCAAGACTTGGGAATGTACATGCAATGGCACATCCGTTAGGAGGTTTTTACAATGTCCCTCACGGTATTGCTAATGCCATACTATTGCCACATGTACTTGAATACAATGCACTTTCGGATCTTGGTAAATATGAAAAAATGTATCATTCTTTAAAGGGTAAAAGGGTTGAAGCGTTTGACCCTATGATGTTGGTATCAGAAATAAGGAAAATGCTTCAAGATCTTGGAATTCCAGAAAATCTTAGTATGGTGGGAGTAACCAAGGAGTATATTTCTGAAATGGCAGAAGATGCTATGAAAAGTGGAAATATTGCTGTTAATCCAAGGCAAAGTACAAAGCAAGATTTAGAAGTATTATATCAAAAAGCATTATAGATCCTAAAGATAGAGACAAGAAATGTAGAGGTGCCTCATGGAAGTAGTCGATTACAAAGTTACCCAAGAAAGAACAGCTTTGCCAGATCAAGCAACTGCAGGGAAATACAGGTATCTGATCTTAGTGATGGGGGCGCTTGTACAATTTTGTTGTGGAATTGCATATGTTTGGAGTGTGTTCCAACCATATGCAAAAAAGACATATGCACTTGATTTATCACAGGCAAATCTCCCATTTGGAATTCTGCTTGGTCTATTTGCAGTTGGCAATTTACTTGGTGGATATCTCCAAAAAAAATGGAATGCGACACTAATTATACTGGCAGGAGGCATCATAATGTGTCTTGGCCTATTTTTGACCGCATTCGTTCCTGTGAAACTTCCGTGGATGTTAAATGTAACCTATGGATGTATCGCAGGATTCGGATGTGGAATTACATATAATACCGTGTTAGCAACGCTTCAATCTTGGTTTCCAGACAAAAGAGGTATGGTAACAGGGATCATTATTTGTGCCTCAGGGAGTTTTGGACTAGTTATGAATCCAATTGCCAATTCGTTGTTGAAAACATACGGATTTAGGCCGGCAATGATTTTTGTGGCAACCAGTCTTTTTATAATTATAGTATGTGGTGGCTTCTTTATAAAGAGGCCGCATCCTGATTATATGCGAGGATATAAGCCGCAAAAGGTGGTCGTTACGAACAAACAGTATACCATTAAAGAAATGCTTAAAACAAAGCAGTATTACATTATTGCAACTACGTTTGCATTGGCAGTGCCAGCTTATTTTTTAATGAATCCAATGCTCATGTCCCTTGGTATGGAACGTGGACTGAGTAGTCAAGTGGCACTGATTGGCGTTATGTTAGTATCTGGGATGAATACAGTGGGACGACTTCTCATGCCTTGGATCTCAGATTGGGTTGGAAGAAAGCCGGTGATTTTATTTCTATTTACATTTACGATGATAACGATTGTATTACTGACGTTTGCTACAGGGTATGGGTTTTTAATACTGGTATCTTGTATCGCACTTTCTTATGGTGGATTCATGGGGATGTATCCAACCATCAATGCGGATTATTTTGGCTCGCAAAATGCAGGAATGAATTATGGAGTCGTAATGCTAGGCTATGCAATCAGTTCAATAGGATGTCCTTATTTGGTTCGATTGGTATTAAAATCTTCCATGGGAATTACACTTTCCTTTGTCATTGCTGGAATTGCTAGTGTAATTGGTTTTATGCTGATTCTAACATTAAAGAAACCTTGAAAGATAAAGTCAAATCGGTTGACAGTTGTTTCTTACCCATAGTAAAATTATTTTGTTCGAAGCAAGTGAATTAGAAACAGGTTAATAACAAAATGATTATGGATTCAAAACTAAAAAAGTTCTGTTTGTAAGTATTGTATTGGCAATGATGTTGACCGGATGTTTGAATGATAAACAAACCCTCTCGCAGCAATGTGGGAGGGTTTTTGTAAAGATAAGTGACATTTACCGTTTTTAAATCATGTGAAAATATTCGTACATAGAATTTGCGTCTTTATATAAGCGCCGTTTGAAACAGAGCTTGGAATAACAATTATGGTATCGATATTAAGCCATAAGACAAAGTTGCAGTTCATCAAGCTACTATGTTTGAAAATAATGAACAGAAAAACCAAGTTATTATTTAAAAGAAAGGAATTTATCGATATGTATTGTGATGTAAAATTAAATTCATCTTCCCGTGAAATTCTTCAATATTTGCCGGAACCTTATGCAGAAATGAGTGAGAATGATCACGCGGTTTTATGTGGTTTACTGGAAATGTATAAGCCTAAAAAAGTAGTTGAAATTGGTGTGGCTGGTGGCGGTACAACAACTATAATTATGAATTGCCTTCAGAAGGTTAACCCAGAGGCGGTAATGTATTCTGTGGACATTAGCAAGGAGTGTTATAGACGCGCTGGAAAACCTACTGGATTTTTGCTAGAATCTGTTCGTGACAGATTATCAAACATTAGCAATCATACATTTTTGCTTGGAGATATCTATCCGAATGTTGCTGATAAGATTGGGAAAGATATTGATTTTGTTATTTTGGATACAGTTCATAGTCTCCCTGGAGAATTCCTGGATTTTATCGCAATACTGCCGTTTTTGAAAAATGGAGCAGTTGTTGTTCTACATGATGTGGCTTTGAATTTATACGATGATTATTCCAAAGCCCAGTCAACCTGTAATAGAATTCTAATGAGTTCTATTGTTGCTGAAAAGAAATACTATAACTTTAAAGATTTGATGCATGATAATCTTCCAAATATAGGAGCTGTTGTTGTTGATGAGAGAACACGAAAAGATATATTAAATGTTTTTCTAGCAATGGCGGTTACTTGGTTCTATATTCCAAGTGTTAGTATGTTGGATGCGTACAGGCGCTTTTATGCTCGTTTTTATGATAGTGACTGCATTGACCTATTTGTTAAGATATTTAAGAATCAAATTTATAAGGCGAATCGCCTGGACTTTGATTTTGACAGAGAAGATATGGAATTAAAAAAACTCATAAAAGATGGTGTTTACTTATATGGGGCAGGAATTCGGGGAAGGAATCTTCATAAATATATTCAGCAGAAAAAGGGAATTTGTAAAGGTTTTATTATTTCTGATAGCTTCATAAAAAAAGATTTTGATGATATAGATCAAGAGATTCTCTATTTTTCAGAATATATTAATAGTGGTGATAATACTCCGGTGGTTATTGCAACTCCAGCAATAGAGGTCTTATTTGCGTTGGGTCACGCGGGTGTAAATTATAAGCTCTTTTCGGAACAATATTATGAGGAGATTGTGACCTCTCAGGTGGCAAGATAATCATATTAGCTTTTTGAATGCTATGTGATGGATATTTCAAAACGTAGTATTATGTACACAAATTCACTTGAAGGTATTCTATAAATAATACTATATTGAAACAGTTCCAGTTGACAAGCCCCAAGAATTGAGATATTATTTTAATAGACCGACGGTCGGTCGCGGAATAAATATTTACTTCAAGGGGATAAAACATATGAGAATAACAAAAGATTATGATGAACGAAAAAATGAAATTTTAGATGTTGCCGAGAAACTTTTTTATCAAAAGGGATATGAAAAATGTACAGTGAATGACATTTTAAAGCAAGTCAATATTGCGAAAGGGACGTTCTATTACTATTTCAAGTCCAAAGAGGAAGTTTTAGAGGGGGTAGTTGACCGAATCAGTGAAATTATTCTGATACGGATTGAAGCCATTTTAGACAATAAAGCCATTCCGGTTGAAGAGAAACTTGCAAGAGCATTTCTTGCGATGAGTATTCAGGATCAAATATCTACGGATGTACTTGAAAGTATGCATCAATCCAACAATGCGCTGATGCACCAATATGTTCTAAATCAAATGGTCAATAAACTAGCTCCCATCATTTGTCAAATTGTTGAACAAGGTATATCGGAGAATAAATGGAACTGTAGATTCCCTTATGAATATATGCAGATTTTCCTAGTAGCAACGCTGACACTTACGGACGAAGGAATCTTTGAGCAGACGCCAGAGAAACAGCAGACATTGATTATGGCGTTTGTAAGTATGATGGAGGACATGTTATCCATCCAGGAGGGTGAATTTTTAAACCTGTTTGGAAAGCTTCAAAACAGTGGTGAGGGATCTGGTCATGAATAAATTTATGGTGATTTGGATTGGAGAGATGATTTCAACCATAGGAAGCGGAATGAGTGCATTTGCACTATCCATTTATACATTCAAACAAACAGGAAGTGTTACACTAGTAGCTTTGGTAACGTTGCTAGCATTTGCGCCGACAGTACTTTTAAGCCCTATCGGTGGTCTCTTGGCAGATCGATGGGATCGACGGGTTATGATGATGCTTGGTGAGGGTCTCTCAGCCATTGGACTGGCAATGGTTTTATTGGCCACTTCTTTGAGTTATACTTCTTGGATATTATTCTATATTGGAATTTTTGTGTCTTCCTTTTTTCTATCGGTTCTTGAACCAGCATATAAAGCAAGCATTAGTGACTTGGTTACGAAGGAGGATTATGCAAAAGCAAGTGGTATGATTCAGATTGCGGGAGCTTCTAAATTTCTAATCGCTCCATTGATTGCAGGATTCTTGCTAAAACATGTGGGTCTTACAACAATCATTCTCATTGATATGGGCACAATTGTTGTGACCTTATTGACTATTTCAATCGTTCGAAATACAATCAAAGCGCCAAATAAAGAGCAAACTTTTAAGTCTTTTCAAGAAGAATTTATAGAAGGAATTCGTTTCCTAGGTAAACAA
>CAZWNX010000062.1:0-12792 GCA_964635395.1 uncultured Lachnospiraceae bacterium | reverse complement strand
TTACTACTTTCGATCATCTAATTTCAAAACACTCATAAAAGCTTTTTGCGGAATTTCAACATTTCCAACCTGTCGCATTCGCTTTTTACCTTCTTTTTGTTTTTCCAATAATTTCTTTTTACGTGTAATATCGCCACCATAACATTTTGCCAAGACGTCTTTTCGCATTGCCTTCACTGTTTCTCTTGCAATTACCTTGCTTCCGATTGCCGCTTGGATTGGTATCTCAAACAAATGTCTTGGAATTTCATCCTTCATTTTCTCACACATTTTTCTTCCACGCTCATAAGCACTGTCTTTGTGTACAATAAATGATAATGCATCTACCTCTTCCCTGTTAATTAGTATATCTAATTTAACCAACTCTGAACGCACATACCCTTTCATTTCATAATCAAAAGAAGCATATCCTTTTGAACGTGATTTTAATGCATCAAAGAAATCATATATAATTTCGTTCAGTGGCAATTCATAGCGCAGTAACGCCCTAGTTTCTTCGATGAACTCCATTTCAATATAGATTCCCCTTCGCTCCTGACAAAGATCCATAATTGTTCCAATATATTCTTTTGTGACCATAATCTCAGCTTTTACAATTGGCTCCTCCATATAATCAATTTCCGTTGGTTCAGGTAAATTGCTTGGATTGGTCAACAAAAGAACCTCTTTATTATGTTTATAAACTTTATAGATAACACCTGGCGCTGTTGTTACTAAATCTAGATTATACTCTCGCTCTAGTCTCTCTTGGATAATTTCCAAATGAAGTAATCCTAAAAATCCACATCGAAACCCAAAACCAAGTGCAACGGATGTCTCTGGTTCATAATTTAAAGAAGCATCATTTAACTGCAATTTTTCTAATGCATCCCGCAAATCTGGATACTTCGCTCCATCTGCAGGATACATTCCACAATATACCATTGACTGAACTTTTTTATATCCAGGCAATGCTTTATCACATGGGTGATTACGATCTGTAACCGTATCACCAACTGCTGTATCCTTTACATTCTTAATGGAAGCCATAATGTAACCTACCATACCAGCGCTTAATTTATCACAAGGAATAAATTGTCCTGCGCCAAAGTATCCAACTTCAACAACATCCGCCGAAGCATTCGTTGCCATCATTTTGATTGGCGATCCTTTTTCAACACTTCCTTCCATAATTCTAACAAAAATAATTACGCCTTTATAGGAATCATATATAGAGTCGAAAATCAAGGCCTGTAAAGGCTTATTAACATCTCCTTTCGGAGCTGGTATTTTGGCAACAATTGCTTCTAAAACCTCTTCAATCCCAATTCCGTTTTTCGCAGAAATCAATGGAGCGTCATGGGCTTCAATTCCAATAACATCTTCAATTTCCGCCTTAACGCGTTCTGGTTCTGCACTCGGCAAATCGATTTTATTAATAACTGGGAACACGTCTAAATTATGATCAAGGGCAAGGTACACATTCGCAAGCGTTTGTGCTTCAATTCCTTGTGCTGCATCAACGACTAAAATGGCTCCATCACAAGCTGCTAAACTTCTGCTAACTTCATAATTAAAATCAACATGTCCAGGAGTATCAATTAGATTAAATATGTACTCTTCACCATCTTTTGCGTGATAAACAACACGAACAGTCTGTGCTTTTATTGTTATCCCTCGTTCACGTTCTAAATCCATATTATCCAAAACTTGTGCCTGCATTTCGCGGCTTGTTAATAGTCCAGTTTTTTCAATAATACGATCTGCCAATGTTGATTTTCCGTGGTCAATATGTGCAACAATGCAAAAATTACGAATCTTACTTTGATCATATTCTGCCATAAATTTACCTCTTTATATTTTAATATTCATGAATGTCGATTAGTATCTGCTACTCTCTATTTACTGTGTGTCAGTATATCAAAAAGAATTCAAAACCGCAACAAAAATAGCACTAGGTATGACGGTACCCAGTGCTATTACATTTTTATATTCTTACGCGATTTTATTAACAGCAATTGTAAGACGAGAAATCTTTCTTGCAGCATTACTTTTGTGATAAACACCTTTTGTAGCCGCACAATTAATCGAAGAGATTGCATTTGATAAAGCTTCTTTTGCAGCAACTGCATCATTTGCTTCAATTGCAACTTTCACCTTTTTAATAGCTGTTTTAACACCAGACTTAATCGCTTTATTTCGATCAGCTTTTGTTTGATTTACTAAAATTCTTTTCTTTGCAGATTTAATGTTAGCCAAGACTCATACCTCCATATTGTATAATCATCGTTTCCATCTCCATTTCATCAATTCCGGACACGGACAGTTTGATGAAACATACGAATATTATAATATTCTATTTTCCATTCCATGTCAATTGTTTTTATGCTTTTTTTGAAATAAATTGATAATTAATGATGTCCACCACTGCCTCCGTGACTTCCACCACCGCCTCCGCCTCCGCCGCTTCCGCCGCCCGAGCTTGAGCTTCTTGTATGGGATGTCACCTCTTTTTTGAGGAATGTATCCTCCGCATGAACAACATCCGGTTTCCCGTCGACAACATATGTCGTTTCAAGTGTTGTTCTTTTTGCATTTTGTTTTCTTAGATTCACCGCCATAAAAAATCCAGATATTGCAATTGGAATTAATACAAAAAATAAATTTGCCCTTGAAAAACGGTACATTCCAAATCCTGCCATATCGTGATAAACCGTATCAATATAAGTATTATAGGCCTTATATGGATTTGCATTGGTCTTTTTGGTAACCTTATAAACCAAGTGATCCATCATTGGTTGGGAATAATTCGTCTTTGCCAACCCCGTTGTACAAAACCAAGTATACCCATCATACCAATTGTCTAGATAGATTACACCAGCTCCATTTGGTTGATCATATCCAAATTTATGTTCTTCATAGAACCGCTCCGTTTCGCTCTCAACCGTTCCATCGATCGGTTGATCATACGTTACGAGCACAATATCCATTCCAATTCTTTTCTCACATTTTGCAATTTTTCTTCGTAATTTATTTTCTTCATGTTCCGACAATTTATCTGCATAATCAAATACACGTTCCGAAGTTACACGCTCATTATTTGTACTCTCTCCCGCATACTTCATACTGTGACCGATTAAAATAAATCCATAACCAAAAAATAAAACTATACTAACTGCATAAATCCACCAAAAATACTTGATATACTCTTTCATCCTAGAACACCTCCATAATCAATGCTAATAACAAGCTAATGAAAGATAATCCAACAAAAAGAGTAGTTGAATAAGATACCACCTTTTTAACACTAATTGGAACTTCTCCAACCAGTTTCCCAGTTTGTCCATTGATAAAATACTGATATTTTTTGTCACCATATTGATATAGGTAGGACCAAATTGGTAAAAGTGCGTAATTTCCCTCAAGATAATCAAACTTCACATCTTTGTTTATTGGGTCTACCACATCATAACGATAAGAAGCGTTCGAAAAGGCTGCACTTGCCATTGCCATTGCTACATTTACACTCATATTATAATTGTTCGCAGGTGTTGACGCTTCTCTCTGCATCATAATCTCAGCATCAACAAATGCTTTTGCTTTTGCACGTTCCATATACTCCATAATTGGATGATGAAATTTTTCTCCGATAAATCCCGAAAGGTATTTTTCTTCAAAATTTATTAGTCCATAATAATTATAGGGTTCAATCAAATCCATATTGCGATCATCTAATGTATCAGAAGCATCCACTGGAATTTTGGAAAAGCGAACATCAATCTCACGTTCAACATTATAGTACGATGTTTCACGATAGTCCGTATTCCCCGAAGACCATTCCCTGATTTTTAGTGCCTTACCAACAAATTTGTAATTACAATCAAAATCAAACATAAAATAAGGAACATAAATTCCTTCTAACTTTTCTAGTTTTGCATCTGTCAAAAAATCGCTTGGTATGAACATACGAGACCCAAACTCAGTCCTCAAAATCTTCTTTGATGTTTCTTTTCCAATTTTGAATGGCAATACCAAATGTGGCGCAAACTCACCTGTCATACGTTCTTCAAAAATCAAATACGAATCACAACTGTCGCATTTACATGCCATAATATTTTCGCCAATTGATAATTCAGCTCCGCAGTTACTACATAGGTTTACTTTTGTTTCTCCCTTTTTATCAGCACTATTTTCACTTTCACAATACGGACAAAACATTTCTTGTTTTTCTGGTGAAAAAACAGAATTTCCCCCACAATTTCTACACTTAAAAATCATAATGATTACCCTTTCTATCCATCGTTTATTTATACTCTTCGCGAAACACAATTTCTCCATTATCCATACTATCAATAATTGCCAGAGACTCAAGGTGCATTCCCTTGCCTCGAATGATCTCGCCGCCCTTTTGGAATCCCTTTTCAATTACAATTCCAATTCCACACACGCTAGCTCCAGCTCCCTCAACCAAATCAATAAGCCCTTCTAATGCACATCCATTTGCCAGAAAATCATCAATAATTAATACTCTCTCACCTGGATTTATATACTTTTTGGATACAATTACATCATATGTTTTCTTATGGGTAAACGACTCAATTTTAGTTGCATACACTTCCCCATCGATATTAATACTCTGCGCCTTTTTTGCATACACGACAGGTGTTTTAAAGTACTGCGCCGTAATGCATGCAATCCCGATTCCAGACGCTTCTATTGTCAAAATACGATCAACATTGCACTGCGAAAACAATCTGTAGAACTCTTTTCCCATTTCATTAAATAATTCGATGTCCATTTGATGATTTAAAAATGCATCCACCTTTAAAACATTCTTAGCTTTTACGATACCATCTTTCATGATTCGTTCTTTTAATAGTTTCATGACTAGTCCTCTTTACGCATTAATAATTTTTCAAACTCTTCCACTGGTAGTGGCTTGGCAAAATAGAATCCCTGTCCCATATCACAATTATTCTTCAACAAAAAGTCTTTTTGCTCCTTTGTTTCAATTCCTTCAGCAACAATGACAAGATTCATATTATGTGCCAAATCAATGACCGTTTTATAAATATAGCTATCCTCATCCTCTTTATGAATATTACGTATAAACTCCCGATCTATTTTCAATATGTCGATTGGTAATTTATGCAAGTAGGTGAGCGAAGAATACCCCGCTCCAAAATCATCCATTGCAATTGTGATTCCATAGGCTCTTAGTCTCAACAAATTTTCATTCGCCTTTTCCAAATTACGCATAACTGCCGTTTCTGTTATTTCAATCTCGATTTCATTTGGACCCAAGTCAATTTCGTCAAACATCTTACATAACAAGTCAACAATCTCATCATCCGTAATTACATATCCCGACATATTAACAGCAATTTTAAGTGGTTTAAACCCTTTGTCGACCCACACACGCTTTTGGGATATGGCCTTTTTTAGAACCCAAATACTGATCGGTACAATATGACCTGTTTCTTCTGACAGTGGTATAAATTCCATCGGTGATATAAATCCTCTTTGAGGGTGTTGCCATCGAATCAAGGCTTCTGCACCGACCAATTTGCCGGTTTTCAAATTGTACTGTGCTTGATAATATAATATAAACTCTTCTTTTTTGACTGCATTTCTTAGTTGAGTATTCATTTGTATCATTTTCAATGCGTCTTCATACATTGATTTTTTGAAAAACGTATACCCATTTTTACCATGCTCTTTTTGATAAAACATTGCAATTTCAGCGTTTTGCATAAGTGCTTGGAATGTTTCTCCATGATCTGGATAAAAAGAGATTCCGCAACTAGCTGTAACTTGTATCTGCTCTCCAGAAACATCCCAACTTTTACGAAGATCAGCCAATAATAATTCAAGTTGATTAATCACTATATTCTCATTTGCATCACTTAAAAATGCAATCATAAACTGATCACCACTTACTCTTGCAACAAAATACTCTCCAATAAAGTGGCTTTGCAAAATTCTTGCAACATACTGAATATAGTGATCACCTATTTGCTGACCATACAAATCATTAATATGTTTCAAATCATCAATATCAAAATCAACAATTGCCATTCTTTTACCATACTCCATTGCAACCTCTACCTGCTTTTGGAATAAAATTTTATTTGGTAAATCTGTCAAAGCATCATAGTAGGCTAAGGTCTCAAGTCTGGCCTCTAAATACTTACGTTCTGTAATGTCCGTATGGGATCCAGCTATTCTAAGAGGTTTCCCAGTATCTGAAAAAACCCCTTTCCCTCGGCTCAAAATCCAGCGGAAATTTCCGGCCTTTTCACGTATTCGATAAATAGATTCATAAATTCCTTCTTGTAAACTGATATAATTATTAAATGCAGCTTTTGAGCCCGCCAAATCATCTGGATGAATAATTTGATACCATGACTCAAAGGTATCTTTTAGCTCCTCACTTGTATAACCCAATGCGGCTTTGCGCTCTTCAGAAATCAAATAAACGTCTGTTTCAAAATCATAATCCCAAATATCATCATAAGACCCTGCCACAACCAATTGATATCTTTGTTCACTTAATTGCAGTGCTTGCTTTTGCTCTTCTAATTGCTTATTCTGTGAGTCAAGTTCTTCATTCATGGCAACCATTTCTTGATAGGTTGCCATCAACTCTTCATAGTTGTTTAAAATCGCATCTACCAACTTACTATATCTTTTTAATGCCATATAAATCATGAAAAACAATAATGTCGCTGTTAGAAATACATAGACCCACCCCTTGATCATCTGTATATCGGAATAAAGCACTAAATCCTGTACCATAAACGCCAGGATCTTATCTGACAAAAGAATCCATAAACAACCTATTATCAAATAGGAACATGCTATTAATATTGCTTTTTTTCGTGGAGTCAAATGAGCTTTCACCTGATTAAACCACTCATATTCTTGTTGCATACTTTCAACAGATTCTAAAACTTTGTTATCGTCCATCCTCAAATTTTTACCCCCACGAGATATCACGAAGAAATAGTTACTTTGTTTTTGCCATCTTTTTTACTAATATACAAATTATCATCCGCATGTTTTATAGCTTCTTCTAGCGTCGTTTCTTCTTTTGTTTTACAATATACACCAAAACTCGCTGTAATTCCGGCTTCCTTTCCTTCATAGCAGATTACTTCCTGCTCAATTTTACTTCTTATCTCTTCCATTCTCGCATATACATTTTTTTCATCTGTGAATTCTTTCAAATATATAATAATTTCTTCACCGCCATATCTTGCGACAATATCTAGCGGTCTTACCATTGTTCGAATAATCCCCGCAACACTCTTTAGTACTTCATCTCCAAATAGGTGCCCCAATGTATCATTGATTTTCTTAAAATCATCCAAATCCACCATTACAATAGAGTAGTTCGATGCATCTACTTCTGCATTCCCCCTAAGGGTATCGTAAAAGAAACGCACATTATAAATTTCCGTCAATCCATCTCTGAATGCAGATTCCCGAATACGATTATAAAGACGGTTGTTTTCACTTGCCACTCCAATATGATTTGCAAGTGAACTCAAGAAAAGTGCATGATCTTTTGTAAAAAAATCCTTCTCATTATGCTGAATTAATATAAATCCTTTCACTTGCTGATTTAGTTTAATTGGAACACCCAGGCAAGAATGAATCTCATGATCATAATTACCCGACTCATAAATAGGAACATCACTATTCAAAATAAACTCTTCATAATGATTGTCATCAATTAATTTCTTTTCTTTTTCGACAAATTCTGGCGAAACATTTTGGGATGTTGTTTCAAAAAATTCATCCGAAACTTTCACATATATATTGGAATACTTTGCCCCAAAAACACCAAGTAGCATATCATTAATCAGCGGAAATAAATTGGGATCCTTTATGTATTGATTAATATATTTACTTATCTCCAATAAATTTGTAAAAATATTTAACTTATTCTCTAGTTCAGTCACTTTTTTAGACAAATCAAATATTGTTTGTTCCGTAAAATGTTGATACTTATCAAATTCTTCAATTTTCATTTAGACCCCCTGCTATTCATGCCCTTGATTAATTGATAAAATCTTTCCGTTCGAATCTATTACTTTTTGATACCAAAACGCAGAATCTTTTAGTATTCTTCGTTGTGTTTCATAATCCACATAGACAATACCAAAGCGTTCGTTATAACCTTTATCCCATTCGAAATTGTCTAAAAACGACCATAAGAAGTAGCCAATAATATCTATTCCCTCATCTGATGCTCGCTGTAACTGTGAGAGATAACGATCCAAAAAATCTATTCGATTTGGATCATGAACATTCCCATCAAGGGATACTGTATCATGGCATGACATCCCATTCTCAGTAATCATAATCGGCATTTTATACCTCTCATACAAAAACTTCGTTCCCCAATATAAACATTGCGGTGTAATAGGCCAATTGGAGGCTGTTCTTGGATATCCAATTGGTCGCTCCACGTACTCTGGTTCCCCTTGTTCATTTGCTCGAACAAAGTAACCATTATAGATGTTTTGCCCCATAAAATCAATCGGCTGAAAAATCAACTCCATATCTTCCTGGGTAATATCTGGGAGAAATTCTTTATATTTTTCAAGGCCTTCCTCAGGGTAGTGTCCAAGAAAAACAGGGTCACTAAACCAAGTGACATTCCATGTCCAGTTTTCAATTGGCTGGCTCATGGATAAAAATACTTTTCGTGCTGCTTCTATGTCCTGTGGTCTATCTGAATAGGGATATGCCACTCCACATGTTGGCGCATATCCAATTTTTAGTGTTTGTTTTGCATACTTCCTGAGCATTTTAACTGCCTGCCCATGTGCCATCATTGCATTATGAGCTATTAGAAAAACATCTGCATAAGGTAACTTCACCCCTGGAGCATGAACCCCCGATAGATTTCCCAATCCCACAAAACACTGCGGTTCATTCAGCGTGATGATATATTCCACCAAATCACTGAAATTATCTGCAATCACTTTTGCAAATTCACCAAACCATTTAACAATTTCTCGATTCAACCAACCACCTTTTTTTTGCAAAGCACTCGGTAATTCCCAATGGTACATCGTAAGGTATGGAACAATTCCACGTTTCTTCATCTCAAGAATCAGATTTCTATAAAATTCAATTCCCTTTTGATTGACTTCTCCCGTCCCATTTGGCATGATTCTCGCCCAACTAACTGAAAATCGATATGCTTTTACACCTAATTCCTGCATTAAATCTAAGTCTTGAATATATAAATGATAATGATCACATGCAACACTTGCATCGCTTTTATCCTGAACCCTGCCCTGATTGCAAAATTCATCCCAGATACTTTTTCCTCTTCCATCGTTTAAGTCACCACCCTCGATTTGAAATGAACTGGTGGCCACTCCCCATATGAAATCATTCTTATACATTTTCTTAACCTTCTTCACATTATAAATTATATGTGTTCTTTCATCTCTAATAATTTCTAATAGTATATCAGAAATTATTAGAATTGTCAGTATTTACATAAAAAGGAACCTTATTCAAATCGAATAAGATTCCCACACAAATTTAATTGTCTGAAGTTTCTTCTGCCACTTCTGGGGCCTTTACTTCTTGCGTTTTCACTTCCTTTACCTTAACATCCTTTGGTTTGTTGATTTGGTGCAAAGATAAGTAGGTATCAATTTCTTGAACAACATCTTGATACATTTTCATTGCGCGACCATGGTTTTTCTCAATATAGTCACTGTTCTCTTCTTTTCCAGCCATTTCTAAGAGTTTTGACTGCTCGGATAATTCTTCCGCTCCAACCATTTTTGACGTACTCTTAAGTGCATGAACAAAAATCGTATAGTTTTTAAAATCTTTTGAATCATACGCGTTTTGAATATCCTCCATACCCTTTTGTACATTGTCACTAAATGTCTGTAATAAGAATTGGAAGCATTCCTTATCGCCTTCTGAAGACTCAATTGCTGATGCGATGTCCAAATATTTAAAACTATATTCTGCTTGAATAGACTCAACTACTTCTTGCCATAATGATCTAAAGAATGATTTCTCAATTTCATCATAATCAACCATAACATATTTGTCCGCTGGTAAGTACTCTAACAACTTTTCTTCCAAGCGTTTTCCTTGAATTGGTTTTGACATATAATCCGCAAAACCTTCCCTTAAATACATTTCTTTAACTCCCGAAATTGCATTTGCCGTCAACACGATAACCGGTGTGTCACAATTTGGTGAATCTTTCATTTCTTTCAACCTATGTAGCGTCTCAATACCATCCACATAAGGCATCATATGATCCATTAAAACGATATCGTAAGGAATATCCTTGCACATATCTAAAGCCTCTAATCCTCCAGATGCCTTATCCACTGTGATTTGCGTGTTCTTAAGTAATCCTTCTACAACGGATAAGTTCATCGCGTTATCATCCACCACTAAAACCCTACAACTAGGAGCCACAAAAACCGTACGATATTGTTTATATTTTTCTTTTTTGTAAGCATATTTTTCACGGAACTTACCAATTGGCTTACGGTCTCTTATCCCTTGTTTTACTGTGAAGTAGAACGTAGATCCAACACCGTATTGACTACGAACATTCAAATTACTATCCATCAATTCAAGCAATTGCTTTGAAATACTAATTCCTAGTCCCGTACCTTCAATATTACGATTTTTTTCTTCTTCAATACGCTCAAATGAGAGAAATAATTTATTCATATCTTCTTCTTTAATACCAATTCCCGTATCTGTAACAGACACGATCAAATTGATTGAAGAATCACCTGCTTCAGACCAATCAACCTTTAATACAACGCTTCCTTCTTGCGTGTATTTTACAGCATTCGTTAATAAATTGATAATAACTTGCTTCATACGAATTTCATCGCCCCATAATAAATAAGGAATATCTTCCGCAATAACAGGTATAAAGCTTAACCCTTTATTAACTGCCTTAATTTCAATCATATTAATAATTTCAGTGAATACTTTAGCAACTTCATACTCACTTTGTAAAATTTCCATTTTACCACATTCAATTTTAGAAAAATCAAGTAAATCGTTCACCAATGAAAGTAGTGTTGTACCTGCTTCTCTAATATTTTCCGCGTAACTTCTGATTGCTACTTCTGTTGTCTCACGAAGAATAATCTCATCCATACCAAGAACGGTATTAATTGGTGTTCTTATTTCATGACTCATATTGGTTAAAAAATTAGACTTGGCTTTATTTGCTTCATCAGCCATCTCTTTCAATTGCTTTAATTTCTTATTTGTTTTGTAATGGTCTGTCATATCAACAAGCCACACAAACTTACCCGATACATTTGTTTTGTCAAGCATTTCAGTTCTGATATCATAAATTTTTGACAATTCTTCCGATACATACTCTTTGCTATCAAACAACCGAACGAGTTCTGGAAAACCAGCAATAGACTGTACGTTCTTTACAACAGGAAATAATTGTTCAAATTCATCATTGTAAAATAGTAGTTCATTTTCATTTGTAACAATCAATACAGCGCCAATACCACTGTTTAATATTCCTTGGATTGCCACTTGTACTGAGTCTGGTTTTGATTCCGATGTTGTTCCCTTAAATTTTAGTAAGTATACAACAAACGCTCCTAGAAGAATGATAACCCCTATCAAAACCCCTATTAATATTGATTCCATAACGATACCTACCCTTTCTGCCCTCGATCTATTTGTGTGATTTCAATTGCTTTTTTCGAAAATCACAAATAGAATTATACCAAATCCTATTCAAACAAACAATGCATTATTAAACATTTCGCACATTTTGTGTTATTTTTTATTGACTTATGAAGTATCAGGTATTACTATTACAGTATCATTTGTGCATAATAATACATTATTCCAAAAAATATTGCATATTTATGCATAATTATTCATTTTAAAGGAGGCATTCATGCAAACAAATAAAAAAAGTATCTATGTTGACGGCTTATCAGGAACTACAGGACTAAAAATACATGAACGTTTATCGCTCTATGATAATATTGAACTTATTCAAATTGACTACGAGAAAAGACGAGATCTTTCCGAACGTTCAAAATGCATGAATCAAGCAGACGTTGTTTTCTTATGCCTCCCTGACGATGCTGCTAAAGAATCGGTGACACTTATAAACAACCCGAATACAATTATCATCGATGCTAGTACAGCTCATAGAACTGCTTCGGATTGGGCCTATGGACTACCAGAATTATCAAAGCAACACCGCATTGCAATACAAAAGAGTAAACGAATTACAAATCCCGGGTGCCACGCTACTGCATTTGCATTATCGGTATATCCACTTGTAGCTTCCGGTATCATGCAAGCTGATTTTCCAATTACTTGCCAAAGCCTTACCGGTTACAGCGGGGGTGGCAAACAATTAATTGAAAAATACGAATCTGATCATGGTGTAAATGAATATACAAAAGCTCCAAGACCTTACAGTCTTTCACTCAGCCACAAACATTTACCTGAAATGACTCTTCGTTCTGGCTTATCACTTGATCCCCTATTTGTTCCTATTTTAGGCCAAAACTACAAGGGATTAGCGACCCTACTTCCGATTCACACAAAACTACTTGGCAAAGCACTTCCTGCCAAAGAACTTCACTCGTTTTTAGAAAACTACTACGCAGAAGAAGCCTTTGTAAATGTTATGCCATACCAGGATGATTCATTTCTTTTTGATGGAGCTGTTGATATTACTGCTTGCAATGACACAAATCAAGCCGAAATTTTTGTCTTTGGGAACGAATCAAAGAACACCGCAATGAT
>CAZWNX010000061.1:3943-12868 GCA_964635395.1 uncultured Lachnospiraceae bacterium | reverse complement strand
GAAAAATCAGTTACTGATGGTAAGAAGAATCATTCAAATAATCTGTTTTATTTTTTTGCCTGCCCTATTTATCCAAATTTTTTCGAGCATGAAGATTGTTTTTATTTACTTGGTTCATGGAAAGGGAACTCTGGAAGAATGTATTCCTAGTCTACTCCTTTTACTTGTTACATCATTGCTGACGATTTGGATGGGACGGTTCTTTTGCGGTTGGATGTGCGCATTTGGTTCACTAGGAGATTTTTTGTTTTGGATTGTAAGGATCAATCAAAAAAATCCGCGACGATTTCTTCAGAAACTCGATCCTATTTTAAAATGGGTTAAAGTGGGTGCACTATTTGTTATTGTTGTCCTTCTTTGGGGATTTCAGTTAGATGCCGGCAAAAAGGGAAGCAATCCATGGGATTTGTTTGGAATGTTAGTTTCGATTAAAAATTTAGGTACAATCCATGAGTGGATTGGAGACTGGGGGATTGCAGGTGTCAAATTAGCACTGATTATCTTGGGTTCAATTCTAGTTGAGCGTTTTTTTTGCAGATATTTATGTCCGCTTGGAGCCTATTTTAGTATCATCAGCAAAATTCGAATCTTTAAAATCCGGAAGACGAAAGAGGCCTGTGGTAGTTGCAAGCTTTGTACAAAAAAATGTAGTATGGGACTTGATTTAGACTCAGTAGATGTAATAAACAAAGGGGATTGTATAAGTTGCATGGAATGCATTCGACATTGTCCCAAAAAGAATGCACAATTAGGAACAAAAAAGTTGAAAAGCAGTGGTCTAGTATTAGGAATGGCGGCTTGTCTGATGATTCTGGCCACGCATTATGGTAGCCAATTTTTACAAAGTTATCTTTTGGAAAATCCTTTGAATAGTTCATTTGGAACCCAATCTTTAGAGGCAACAGAACCTATCGTATCCGGGACGTATGATCTGCTGGATGGTGAGTATAAGGGGGTTGGAATTGGTTTTAGAGGAGAAGTAAATGTTATTGTTACTATTAAAGATCAGGAAATTGAAAATATAGTTGTAGAATCTTCAATGGATGATCTGGAATACATGAACCGAGCTTCATCCATTCTGATTCCACAGATTATTTCGTCTAAATCAGCGCAAGTGGATGCGGTAACAGGGGCAACCTATAGTAGTAACGCAATTATGGAAGCGGTTTCGGATGCACTGGGTGAAGAGTATGTGCCAACCGTTACACCAGATACGGCAGAAAGTGGGCATGGGAAGAGACACGGGGGAAGAATAGAATGATGTATCAAATAATTGCAATTCGTGATCGCACGGAATATCTTGAAAAAGCAATTGATTATTTTGCAAAGAAGTGGGGAATTGATCGAAGAATTTACGAAGATTGTATGCAAAATAGTATCCATACAACGAGTCCTTTGCCAAGGTGGTTTTTGCTTTTGGATGGGGAAGCGATAATCGGTTGTTATGGTCTCATAACCAATGACTTTATCAGTCGACAAGATTTGTATCCCTGGTTATGTGCGCTTTACATAGAGGAAGAGTATCGTGGCAATGAATTAGGAGCAATGCTTTTAAAACACGGACAGGAGCAGGCAAACAAATTGGGGTATCAAAAACTATTTTTATGCACTGAGCATGTGGGATATTATGAAAAGTATGGTTTTGTATATATTGGAGATGGTTTTCATCCTTGGGGTGAGAGCTCAAGAATCTATGAAATTAGTACAAACGATGAGTCTTCACTGGTTTACAAAGCATAAAAAATGTTGCATTTTATGAAAAAATGGGATATAAAAAAACATACGTAAAAAAACACATGATACTTTAAGTATTGTGTATTTTGATAAAATTTAATATACGAGGAGAATAACAATGAAATTTGAAAATGTGGATGTTGTAAAAGAGGCAAATGTATATTTTGGTGGAAAAGTAACTAGTCGTACCGTTTTTTTTCAAAACGGAGAGCGTAAGACACTTGGATTTATGTTGGCTGGAGATTACGAGTTTGGAACGGATACACAGGAATTAATGGAAGTGTTAAACGGTGAAATGGATATTTGCCTTGAAGGTGAAGAGACCTATACAACCTATGGTAAGGGACAGAGTTTTGTTGTGAAATCAGGATCAAAATTTAAAATTATCATTAAGGAATTTGCAGATTACTGCTGTTCTTATCAATAATTTGATGGATTAAATAATGCAATCAATACAACGACAAAAGATAGCAAGGAATGTCGGGAAGAACCAGTTTTTCTAAGATATACTGTGTTTACAGAGGAGTTGATAATCATGAATTGGATGGAATCAATATGTGAAGCGGTGGATTATATTGAAAAGCATATTACGGATGAACTTACAGTGGAGGATATTTCGAACCATGTATGCATATCGCCGTTTTATTTTCAAAAGGGATTTAGTATGTTGTGTGGCTATACGATCATGGAATATATTCGAAATCGTAGGCTTGCTCTTGCCGGTGGAGAGTTAGCTACAAGCGATGTCAAGGTCATCGATCTTGCACTAAAGTATGGATATGATTCCCCAGATAGCTTTACGAAAGCATTTACAAGATTCCACAACGTTACCCCAACCATGATTCGCAAAGATAATATTATGCTTAAGTCGTTTGCTCCCCTAAAACTAAAAATATCGTTGGAAGGTGGTTATCTTATGGATTACAGAATTACAAAAAAAGACAGTTTTACAGTACTTGGTGCATCCAAGAAGTTTCAGTATGAGAATGCAAAGCAGGAAATACCTAAATTTTGGCAGAGTCATTATGCTTGTGGAAATGGCGAGCATGTGTGTGGAATGTTTGGAATTAACATTGATGAACAGATGGGGAGTGAGGAGTTTGAGTATCTGATTGCAGATGTTTATCATCCATATAAGGATGTTCCGCAAGGGTTTGTGACGAAAACAATACCAGCACTTACGTGGGCAGTGTTTCCTTGTAAAGGTGCAATGCCAATGGCACTTCAGGATGTAAATACCAAAATATACTCAGAATGGTTACCAGCTTTAAAAGAATATGATGTGGCAGCAGGATATTGTATCGAAATGTATGATGACGCAGCGAAGTATCCAAATGGAACGCAGGATGAAAATTATTATTCAGAGATTTGGGTACCTGTAAAGAATAAGTAGTATTACAGAAAAGTTTTATCAAAGAGCTTACGAAATTGTATTTACACAAATTTCGTAAGCTCTTTACTTCATGCAGATAATCAAATTTCTAAGACGAATTCTCGACAAAGTATTTCTAAAAAACCATATAATTGATATAATAATTTACAACAGGATAGTGCATTGACAGAGGCGACAAAACATACATTTAAGTATATTTTTGTCGCTTTTTGTAAGCTAGAAAGGCAGGATTAGTATATGGGAATAAGGGATAAAGTATTGTCAGGATTAAAAGGGTTTGATGAGATGGTGGATTACCTTAGATTGGGTGATAATGTCGTTTGGCAAGTTGATTCCATCAAAAATTATGAAGAGGTCATACGTCCATATGTTCAACAGGCGATTTTAGATCAGAGAAATATTATTTACATTCGTTTTGGAAACCATGCTCCGCTTTTTACAAGTGACGACTGCATTATGATTATAGAGGTAGATGCTTCAAAAGGATTTGAACACTTTGCAATGCATATCCATACAATTATTGAAGCACAGGGAGAAAAAGCATTCTATGTATTTGACTGTCTTTCGGACTTGCTTGAGTATTGGAAATCGGATTTGATGATTGGAAATTTTTTCAAGGTGACCTGTCCTTATTTATTTGTACTTGATACAGTGGCCTATTTTGCAATTATTCGAAATACGCATACGAACAGTACCATTGCTGGAATTCGAGAAACGACGCAACTATTATTGGATTTGTATATGGTGAATGAAAAGCTTTATATTCACCCACTAAAAGTTCTGAAGAGATATTCACCGACTATGTTTTTTCCACATCTAATTTTAGGGGATGAAGCGATTAGTATCACTGCAAGTTCTGAAGCAGCAGAACTCTTTTCGAGTATACAAAGGGCACAGGAACGCCTTGATCATTGGGATGTTTTGTTTCAAGAAGCGAGAGACGTACTAAAGCTTCCAATTGAGCAGCAGGAAACAATTAAGAGAACGCTTATGTCAATATTGATTGGAACGGAAAGTAGGATGTTTGCTCTTTGTGATCGGTATTTTACATTAGAAGATATCTTACTCATTGCATCTAGAGAGGTTGGAACTGGATTCATAGGTGGGAAGAGTGTTGGTATGCTAATTGCACGTAAAATTCTCATGAGCATTGAGCGAGAGAAGTATGAAAAGCTCTTTGAACCACATGATTCCTATTATATTGGATCGGATGTATTTTATACCTATATTGTTCAAAACGGTTGGTGGGAGCTTCTTACCAGACAAAAAACAAAAGAAGGATATTTTGTTTATGCACCCGAGTTGAAAGAAAAAATTTTAGAAGGATTATTTCCAGAAAATATTCAGGGAAAATTTATTCAAATGCTTGAGTATTTTGGACAATCCCCAATTATTGTAAGATCATCTTCATTGCTAGAGGACAACTTTGGAAATGCGTTTGCTGGAAAATATGAGAGCGTGTTCTGTGTAAATCAAGGGACTCCAAAAGAGAGGTTTCGCGCATTTGAGAGGGCGGTTCGAACGGTGTATGCAAGTACAATGAGTGAGGATGCTTTGGCATATCGCAAGAATCGCGGGCTGATGGATAAGGATGAGCAGATGGCGATTCTTGTTCAAAGAGTATCAGGCGACTATTATGGTGATTACTTTTTTCCACATGCTGCTGGGGTTGGTAATTCTACGAATGTATACTTATGGAACAAAAATATTGATATGAGTGCTGGGATGTTGCGACTTGTATTTGGGTTGGGAACAAGATCTGTAGATCGAACAGGTGAAGATTACGCGAAAATTGTTACCTTGGATGATCCACTTAGACTACCCATGGTAAATTATGGGGATCGCAAGAAGTTTTCCCAAAGACTTGTGGATGTTCTTTCTTTAAAAGATAATGCACTTCATAGCTACCCGTTTGAAACGATTTATGAACATGATTTAAAAACAGATAAAGCTATGTTTTTTAGTGAAGACGAGGAGACGATTCGATATCTCTCACAGATGGGAAAGGGTCACTTTAAGACACCGTATTTGATCGATTTTGACAAATTACTCCGAAAAACTGAGTTTGCAGAGCAGATGAAAGACATTTTACATACGCTATCAACTGTTTATGATTATCCAGTTGATATTGAATTTACCATTAACTTTAACAGGAAAAATCAATACAAGATCAATCTATTACAGTGCAGGCCACTTCAAACGATTGGTCTTGGTAAAACAGTTACCCTTCCTATTATTGAAAAGGAGGAAGAATGTTTCTTTTCTTCAAAAGGAGAATTTATGGGGGGAAATGTTCGTTTTACAATTGACTATGTTGTTTATGTAGATCCTACAAATTATAGCCGTCTTGATAATCAGGCGAAATACAAAGTTGCTAGACAAATTGGTCGAATCAATCATTTTATGAAAGGAAAAAGCGCTTTGCTGATCGGTCCTGGAAGATGGGGAACAACGACACCGTCCCTTGGAGTTCCGGTTCATTTTACTGAGCTTTGCAATATGGGTGTTATTGTTGAGGTATCTTCAAAAGAAGGGTTTATGCCGGAACTATCTTTTGGGAGTCATTTCTTCCAGGATTTAGTTGAGACAGGAATATTCTATGTGGCACTTTTTGAGGGAAAAAGGAATGTATTTTACAACCCCAAAGAAGTGTTAGAAAGGGACAACATAGTGAACGATATATGTTCTGAGTGCAAAGGTTTTGAAGATGTTATTCATGTATCTAAGATGGAAGGAATGGAAATATATTCTGACATTGTGAGCCAACGAGTTATCTGTAAATAGAGATTATAATGTAATAACGTAATAAAAAAATACGCGTATACAAATATTCAGAATTTGTTGACTTTAAAACATCAAAAGATTATAATATTTTAGAAAAGCGAACAATATATTGTACGCGAAAATTATATAAATATGGAGGGTAATACAATGTCATATGTTGACGAAGTGCTTGACCGGGTTATCGAGAAAAATCCAAGCGAAAAAGAGTTTCACCAAGCAGTAAAAGAAGTATTAGAATCATTGAGAGTAGTCATTGAAAAGAACGAAGAAAAATTCAAAAAAGAAGCAATTCTTGAAAGAATTACAGAGCCAGAAAGAGTAATCTCTTTCAGAGTACCTTGGGTAGATGACAAAGGACAGGTTCAGGTAAATAGAGGATTCCGCGTTCAGTTTTCAAGTGCTATTGGACCATACAAAGGAGGACTTAGACTTCATCCTTCTGTAAATCAAGGAATCATTAAGTTTTTAGGATTTGAACAAATTTTCAAAAACTCTTTAACAGGATTACCAATCGGTGGTGGTAAGGGTGGATCGGATTTTGATCCAAAAGGAAAGTCAGATAGAGAAGTAATGGCATTTTGCCAAAGCTTTATGACAGAACTTAGCAAATATATCGGAGCAGATACTGACGTACCAGCTGGAGACATCGGAGTTGGCGGAAGAGAAATCGGTTTCATGTATGGACAATACAAAAGATTAACTGGTTTATATGAAGGCGTTTTAACTGGAAAAGGATTAACTTATGGTGGATCTTTAGCTAGAACAGAAGCAACTGGTTATGGATTAGTATACATTGTTGAAGAAATGCTTAAAAACAATGGTGGACAAACATTACAGGATAAAGTTGTTGTTATCTCTGGTTCTGGAAACGTTGCTATTTACGCAACAAAGAAAGCTCAAGAATTGGGAGCTAAAGTAGTTGCTCTAAGTGATTCAGCAGGATATATCTATGACAAGGACGGAATTGATCTTGAACTTGTAAAAGATATCAAAGAAGTAAGAAGAGGAAGAATTAAAGAATACGCAGATGTAAGATCTTCAGCAGTGTATACTGCGGGAACTGGTATTTGGACAATTCCTTGTGATATCGCTCTTCCATGCGCTACTCAAAACGAGTTAGACTTAGAAGATGCAAAAACACTAAAGAAAAACGGATGTTTCGCAGTTGCAGAAGGTGCTAATATGCCTTCAACAAAAGAAGCTACTGATTTCTATTTAGAAAATGGAATGTTATTTATGCCAGGAAAAGCAGCGAATGCTGGTGGTGTTGCTACTTCTGCATTAGAAATGTCACAAAACAGCCAGAGATTAAGCTGGACATTTGAAGAAGTGGATGCAAAATTAAAGAACATCATGATTGATATTTTTGCAAAAGCAGATGATGCTGCAAAGCGTTATGGATTAGAAGGAAACTATGTTGCAGGAGCGAATATTGCTGGATTTGAAAAAGTAGTAGAAGCAATGAATGCACAAGGCGTTTGCTAAACATTAAATAATGACAACCGATAGGGAAAAACCTTATCGGTTGTTTTTTTAAGGAGATGCTTATGAAGAAATGGATTTACTTGGCATTTAGTATTCTGATTATGATTTTTTTGGGAACTGTTTACTCGTATAGTGTATTTCGAATGGAAATTGAGCATGTATTTGCCATTGGCTCAGCGGATAGTGGGCTGCCCTATATGATTGCACTTGCATCCTATGCTGGATTTATGGTACTTACAGGTAAAATCATTGAATATGTGAAACCCAAATATATTGTAATGGTTGGATGTCTGCTTGTGGGGATTGGCTGGATATTATCTTCCTTCACCACACATATTCTCTTATTAACAATTACCTATGGACTTATTAGTGGCGCGGGTGTTGGAATCGCATATGGAGTACCGATTCGAATGGCGTCTCTATGGTTTCACAAAAAGAAAGGATTTTTTGTAGGAATTGTATTAATGGGGTTTGGACTCTCACCACTCATCACGGCACCGCTTGCAAGAAGCATCATTCACACGTTTGGAGTCATGCTGACGTTTCGAATACTTGGATTAATTATGATTGGTATAGCAATTTTGTTGCCTGTTACGTTTTCCTATCCAGAACAGGTGCTAAATGAAGTTATTCACCATGCGCAACCGGACTATAAAATCAAAGATTTTGTTAGAATGAGAAAATTTTGGGGAATTTACCTTAATTTCTTGATTGGAACAATGATTGGACTAATGATTATTGGTATGACGAGTCTAGTTGGAATTAAAATGATTGGAATTTCTTCTACGAAAATACACCTCTATATTGCCGTGTTTGCGGTTTTTAATGGAGCTGGAAGACCGTTCTTTGGGTGGATCACAGATCGATTTTCAGCTGTTATGGCGATGCGGACAGCCTATCTTATAATTGCGATAGCGACACTTTTATTTCTATTATCGGGTGAGCATAGCTTGATTTTTTATTCGTTCTCTTTTGCACTATACTGGTTTACGCTGGGTGGATTCCTTGCAATTGCGCCTACGGCAACGATAAAAGAATTTGGTGAGACCCATTATAGTAAGCACTATGGAATTGTGTTTAGTGCATATGGATTTGGTGCAATCATTGGTGTACTGATCTCTGGATTTTTGATGGATCATTTTGTGGGATTTAATCAGGTGTTCTACTTCATTTTAGCGCTTTGTTTGTTGGGAATCATACTTGTAAAGAAACTACTTTGCCTGCCTAAGATAAATTAAGGAATGTTTTGTTGATTAATCGTTTCTCAAAGGTTTATACTATTATATAGAAGTTGTTTTAGTGAATTACCAAGTATCGTTTGAACCAATCACAGTGGAGGATTGAATGAATTTATTCCATAATCGTTTAATAAGAAAAATACTTGTATATATGATATCAGTGACACTACTTGTTTTTGTGGGATGTGGTAAGAATAACAAAGTACAACGGGTGGATAATAGCGAAGGTGCTGTTCGTGTATCACAAGACAATCCGATTGAAGATGAGGCACAAGACAATGAGGCACAAGA
>CAZWNX010000061.1:0-3843 GCA_964635395.1 uncultured Lachnospiraceae bacterium | reverse complement strand
CAAGACAAGGCCGAACAAGAAGATATCTTCGCTAATTTGATTGTCCCTGCAGAATGTGAACTTCAGAAAAGATTCTTGGTTCCCCAGGGATATACGAGGGTTGAATATCCCAAAGAGAGCTTTGAAACATTTCTTCAGACGCTTCCACTCAAAGAAGCGGGTGAAAGAGTACATTATTATGATGGTGGCATTAAGAGTGCAAATGTATATTTGGCAGTTGTAGATTATGATTTGAGAGCTAAAGATTTGCAACAATGTGCTGACTCCATTATGCGATTACGGGCTGAGTATCTTTATAAACAGGGTAGAAAAGAGGATATTCAGTTCCATTTTGTAAATGGATTTTTGGCCGATTTTGAAACTTGGTCAAAAGGAAATAGTATTCAAATAGATGGAAATCAAGTTTCATTTGTACCAAATAGTAGTTGTAATGATTCCTATGAGAGTTTACAAGATTATTTAGATGTGGTGTATATGTATGCGTCTACGTTGTCACTAGAGAAAGAATTAGTATCGAAGGATTTAGACGATGTAAAGGTAGGGGATGTCTTTATCAAAGGAGGCTCACCGGGACACTGTGTAATTGTAGTTGATTTAGCAATTCATAATGAAACAAAGGAGAAAATAGTAATGCTGGCACAGGGTTACATGCCAGCACAGGATATACAGATTTTAGTTGGTGATAGCGAAAACTCTCCTTGGTTTTCCATGAATATTGAAGAAAACTTGATTACACCAGAGTGGGTGTTTCAAACGTCTCAGTTAAGAACTTTTGAGTAGGACTAGCGTCAAGGATGTTGCTAAAAATGTCTCACCAAATCGATTTTCATTACAGGATAATTGTACTGAACCGTTGCCTCGTCAACCATCATTCCAATGAGACTGATTTCCTCTGTTTCAGAGTCGTTACCAAGAAGATGCCAATAGTATTCTTCCATTTCTTCCTGGCGCTCCATATAGAGGTGCTCAATCAACTCTTCAGATTCATGTGAAGACAGAGTGATATCACTGATTTCCAAAGAAATATAAGCACTTTTTGTATCTTCGCTGATGGAGAGGGTCAATCCTTTTGCATCGTTAGAGAGAAAGTATTCTAAAAGAGCATTTGCAATTCTTGCAATTTTTTGATTTTCGTGGGTCATAATGGTTATACCTTTCTTTTTTTGTGGGATGGGCTAAAAATATTAAAGATTGGATATACAATGGAGGCAATTAATCCGCAAGAGAAACCGTTGCTATATAGGTTTAAGCCACCGTGCACAGTGTGTAAATTAGTGACCACCGCTAAGTGTAAAAAGGATACAAAAAGTCCTGCAATGATTCCGTAACGACCTGCAATAGGAGCTAGTGCAGTTGCAAAAAGTCCTGCTACTATATAGGTGGTGGAGTTGGCATCCCATAAGTGGAGAAGACTGCATAGGTATACGCCCACAAAAATCGGGATTGAGTTCTTAGGATGATTACCAAACGCTGAGAATCCAAATATTGAAAAAATTGCACCTACAATTGGACCGTTTAAGGAATCTAAGCCACCTGTTAAACAAACAAATAAGAGAGCGATAAATCCCATGATTCCCATGTTGATATAGGTGATGCCGTATCCTTCAAGTTGTGTAAAATCAGTAATTAGTTTGCCGGAATAGTGAAATATTCGAGTGTACTTTTTGAGCGTTTCTTTGAAGGACAATTTGGATAATGTAAATCCAACTACAATAAACAAAGTGAATAAGAGACACAACATAACAAAGAAAAAGAGCGAGTGCTCGGTAGATAGTATTTGAGAAGGTTTTAGGTTGATTCCTAAAGTTTTAAAGATTGAATTGATTACGAGAGCAATGAGACCGGCAGAGAATCCCACATTGTAAAGGTTAAATCCATCGTGTATAGCGATTGTATTAGCGGATAGTGGGGTAATAATAAAACCACAAAAAGCGCCAAATAAGATGGAAGCTGGTATTGAATAATAGAGTGGGAGAGACAATCCAAAAGCTATTTCACTGACGACGGGAGCTAGGGCAGAAGAAAATATGATAATTACAAAAATATTTTTAAAGTCCACTTTTTGAATCTTAGAGTAAATATATCCACCAAGATACAGGGGGATCACGTTGAAAATATTTTTGCCAAAAAAAGAAAATCCAACAGTCATAAAAATTGCGGCTATCAGCATCCCATTTAATTTAATCTGCAAGCGGTAGGCAAGAAATGAAATCGCCATGAAGAGTAAAGATGCATTGATCAGGGTAGCACTTAGTCCTGCGAGTTCAACATAATCCGTGATGAGAATATCGGAAGAAAAGATCATCTTTCGAAATCCATCAAAAATATTTTGAGGTGAATCCATTGTATTTGCTAAAGCAATAATAAAAATTGGAAACATCTGAATTAAATAGAAATTTCGTTTTCGATACTTGTTTTGTTGGTGCTGTTTTTTTGCTAATGCTGCCAAAGGCGCCTCCTAAAATGTAATTTTTTTCATTATAGCAATTATAGCAGATGAAGGCTTCAATGAAAATCGTAACTTCATTTTTTTGAAAGGAATATGTTGATGAAAAATCAGTTATACTCAATTGGAGAGCTATCAAAATTGAAAGGGATTAGTGTTAAAACACTACGATTTTATGATGAGATTGGGGTTTTAAAACCAAGCTATGTGGATCCCTTTACAAAATATCGATATTATAATAAAGTGCAATTTGTATACGTTGATATTTTGAAAGCTTTAAAAGCATTACGAACTGGAACAAAAGAGATGGCTTCGTTGATAAACAAAAAAGAAATTTATGGTGTAGATTCTTTTCTGGAAGAGCAAAAACATAAAATGATTGAAGAAAAGGAAGAGTATGAACGAATTATCGAGTTAATTGAGGAAATTCAAAATCATAGAAGCGAATCTTCAAAAGCAATACAGACAAAAGAGATTTATCAAAAAGAAATTCCACAAAGGCTAATCGTGTCAAAAGAAGTCTCTCAAAATATTGATGAGTCTGAATTAGACCAAGTGATTCAGGTGCTAGAAAAAGCAATTGATAGAGAAAATTATAAGCATACTTATAAGTATGGATATTTATTTCAAAAAGAAGAGGACTTATTTTATCCGAAAGAGTACTTTATTGAAGTGCATAGTCAAAATAGCAGCAAGCTTAAGATGATACCAGCAGGTATGTATGTTTGTATCAGTTATTCTAGAGACAATGCTGATGAGCAAATCAAGAAAATGAACGATTATTTAGGCGGGAGTAATGTGAATGTAGCGCAAGTTGTTCAAATTGAGCTTCTTGAAGATATATTCAAAGAAACAAGTTACTTTGAATTACAGATTTTACTAGGTGAATAAAATCACTATTGACTCTCCACTTAGTGGAAGGTTTATGCTGTCCTTATAGAACAAGGAAGGGCGGTGAGAAATATGTTAAGAGAAGAATAGAGAAAGTGCATATATGGGTGAGTAGATATGAATGAAAAAATGGAAGAAAGAATCGGTCAAATTTTTTATCCAAATAAGTTGACAATAATTGAAAACAAACAATATATAGCAGACTATAGTGGTTACCAAGTGGCGGTTGAATTACTAGAGAAAGAGGAAGAAATAGAACTAACGGTATATGGGGAAAAATTGGATGGAGAGGAATTAAGAGAACGCTTAGTAGAAGAATTCAAATTTCTATTCGCTGATATTTTTTGCAAAACAATGGAAGAGTCGACGAGTGTACTTGTTCCGATGACAAGAAGCGTTGATGAAATAAAAGAAATCCTAGACTTAATTACTGATTTCTATAGATATAATCAGTTTGAAGTTGTACTTGCTCCCGCTATCGGGACAACAGAAAAAACAGAGACAAC
>CAZWNX010000060.1:7467-12966 GCA_964635395.1 uncultured Lachnospiraceae bacterium | reverse complement strand
ATAGTGATTGACATACGAACTGAAATTATATATTATTGCCTAGTGAGACAAAGGCGTCGGAGAAATCCGGCGCCTATTTTTATTTTTCAGGAGGAAAATTATGAATTCAGGTAGTATTGCATTTATGTTAATTGCATCCGCAATGGTTCTTTTTATGACACCGGGATTAGCATTCTTTTATGGGGGATTGGTTCGTAGGAAAAATGTATTAAATACAATGATGTCTTCGATGTTTATTATGGGACTGGCTTCTGCGCTATGGGTATTGATTGGATATTCACTTAGTTTTGGAGAAGATCATTTTAGTATAATTGGTTCACTTCAATGGTTTGGACTGAATCAAGTTGGACTTGATGTGGGACCGTATGCAGAAGGGATACCACATTTAGCATTTGCTGGTTATCAGATGATGTTTGCCATTATTACGCCAGCATTAATTACAGGAGCAGTTGAAGGAAGAATGAATTTTAAAGCACTCTTTTTGTTTATTGCGATATGGTCTATTTTGGTGTACTATCCACTTGCGCATATGGTATGGGGAAAAGGTGGATTTCTTGGTGAAGTATTAGGAGCGGTTGATTTTGCTGGAGGGAATGTTGTCCATATCAGCTCCGGAGTGAGTGGATTGGTGTTATGTCTAATCCTTGGTAAAAGACATGGTTATGATCAACTTTCTTATAGAATTCACAATATCCCATTTGTATTATTGGGAGCATTTATTTTATGGTTTGGATGGTTTGGATTTAATGCAGGAAGTGCACTTGGTGCCAATGAGTTAGCTGTTCAAGCATTTATGACAACCAATACGTCAGCTGCATTTGGAATGTTAACATGGATTGCGTTAGATACGTTGATTCATAAGAAACCAACCGTAGTTGGAGCAGCGACAGGAGCAATCCTTGGATTGGTGGCGATTACGCCAGGAGCTGGTTTTGTTTCCATTCCATCTGCAATTTTAATTGGTATGACAGTTAGTCCAATTTGTTTCTTTTTTATGGCAGTAGTCAAAAAGAAATTTAAGTATGACGATGCTTTAGATGCATTTGGATGTCATGGAATTGGAGGTATATGGGGAGCGATTGCAACAGGTATATTTGCTGAAAAAGCAATCAACCCAATTGCTAGATGGGACGGCTTATTACATGGAGATTGGGAATTATTTGTAGCACAAGTGTTAAGTGTATTAATAACAGTCGTTGTGTCTGCAGTGGGAACTTTTTTGATCGCTTCTTTAATAAAAATATTTGTTCCGCTCAGAGTCAGTGTTCAAGAAGAAAAGGTTGGATTAGACGCTTCGCTACATGGAGAGAATGCATATCCATCATTTAATGGTTTGGACTAGGAGGAAAATAAAAATGGTAAAAATGGAAGCAATTGTAAGAGAAGAAAATTATGAAGAAATAAAAGATGCACTAAATGCTTTGGGTGTTCATGGAATTACAGTCTCTCAAGTAATGGGATGCGGCGTGCAAAAAGGTCATTCAGAGTATGTTAGAGGAAGTGAAGTTGAAGTAAATATGGTGCCCAAGATTAAATTTGAAATTGTGTTCACGTCACAAGAGTGGATTGAAAAGACGGTTCAAGTGATTCAAGAGATTGCTTGTACTGGAAACCATGGAGATGGGAAGATCTTTGTTTATGAAATTATGGATGCAATTCGAATTCGAACGGGTGAAAGAGGGCCACAGGCAATCTATTAGTGAATTTGTTGCAGAGAAAATCAATCTAGTAATAGGTTGATTTTTTTGTTGACAAAACAATACTTCGAGTGTAGAATTAAAATAACTTCGAAAGAAGAAGTAATGAGGTGCGCTATGGATTGGGATAATTTTTCATTTGAAGAGATGCTTTTTCAAATGATGGATCAAACAAAATTTTTGTTTTATCCAGAACAGTGGAACCAGACGTTTATGGATTTTTCTAAAAACGACCTATTTGCATTAATATATGTGTATCGAAAAAAGACAGTAACAATGTCAGAAATTGCAATGTACCTTAATTTGCCATTAAATACAATTACGGGTATTATTTCAAGACTTGAAAAGAAACAGCTTTTAGAACGCAAGAGAGATGAGCTTGATAAGCGTATTGTTACAGTGACGATGAGCAATACAGGAACGATTTGGATTGAAAAAGAATTAAAGAATATGTTTCGGATTGCCAATCTTTTAGTCTCAGATTTAGATAAAGAAGAAATCGGATTACTACTTCAAGTGGCGGCTAAACTCTCTAAGATTATACAGAGTAACTCTTTTTCAAGCGATTTTGATAATCATAAGCAAAACAAAGTCCGGAAAATTACAATTGAATAAAGAAACCCACTTAAGTGGATGATAGAAGGAGTGCAAAGCATTTCTTTTATTAGAAGAAATACTTCGAGACACGAACAGTTCAACGCGCGAACAATTTAATGGGCTTGAAGGATGGAAAAATTAGAATTATAAAATGGAGGAAGTAGTATATGGGACGAATTATTATTTTTACAGGAAAAGGTGGAGTGGGGAAAACAAGCGTTGCAGCAGCACATGCATGGAAAGCTGCGCAAAAAGGAATGAACACCCTACTAGTGAGCGCGGATATGGCTCACAATTTGAGCGATTTGTTTGAACAAAAAATTGGAAGAACTGTTACAAATATTTGTGAACACTTAGACGCACTTGAGATTGATCCAGAGTATGAACTAGAGAATGATTTTTCATATTTAAAAGAAGCAGTGGCAAAGATGCTTCCATCCATATCCGTGGATTCAAACCAGGATCTATCTGATTTTTCAATGATTCCAGGTATTGAAGAGATGTTTTCATTATTAAAGCTAAACGCATTGTATCAATCGGGGGAATATGATTTGATCGTTGTAGATTGCGCTCCTACGGGAGAAACACTTGCTCTTTTAAAATTCCCAGAACTATTTTCGTGGTATATTGAAAAACTGTTTCCAATTGGAAAAGTTGCAATGAAGGTAATGAGACCCATCGGAAAAGCAATGTTTCAAGTGGAACTGCCAAACACAAAAGCAATGAACGATATTCAAAAATTGTATCTAAAATTGAGCGAATTAGAAACAATGTTAAAAGATAAGCAAATAACGAGTGTAAGGCTGGTAGCAACACCGGAGAAAATGGTTCTTGAAGAAACGAAACGAAATTATATGTATTTAAATCTTTATAATTATAATGTGGATGGGCTTTTTATTAACCGAGTTCTTCCAAAGGACATGACTTCAGCATTTTTTGATGATTGGATAGCAATACAAGAAAAGTATATGGAGGAGTATAGGAGTGTGTTTGATGCAATACCAATTCTTTATATTCCATGGTATGAAGAGGAAGTTTCTGGTAAGGAAGCAATTGCAAAAATTGCGAACTCTGCACTAGATGTTCCACATCTGTTTGAGATTCGCGTAACTAAGCGGAATGAGATTTTTGAAAAAGTTGAAGATTGTTACAATTTACTTGTGCAAATGCCATTCCTTGAAAAAAGGGACTTGGACTTATATGAGAATGGAAAAGAGTTGATACTTAGAATTGGTAATTTCAAACGATGTATTCCACTCCCGGACGTATTAAGAGAGTATGAAGTAACCGGTGCAAAGCTCGAAGAGGGAGAGTTGAGGGTGACATTTTCAAAAATGGATCACGGGAAAAAAGAAGACGATGAATTGAAAGTGGGTGAGGTATTATGAATCAGCAGTTTATGATTAAAATGATGCAAGCAAAGAAGTTACAAGCCGAAGCACTATTAGAAATTATGCCACCAAAGATGATTGAGAAAATGCAAGAACTCGAAAGCGAATGTATACAATTTGCAAAAGAAATGTACATGGCTGGAATTTTTGACTTAGAGATGCCAAAAGACAAAGCGGACGAGAAAACAACGAAAGATAATGATAAAAAAGTAAATAAAGTAACAATAGAAGATTAGGGAGGGAAAATACTTATGAGAATAATTTTGTATACAGGAAAAGGTGGAGTTGGCAAAACCAGTGTTACTGCTGCAACAGCCTATAAGATTGCTAGTGAAGGTAAAAAAGTATTAGTTATGAGTACTGATCAGGCGCATAGTTTAGGAGACTCTTTTCAAATAAAACTATCATCCACGCCAACATGTGTTGATGATAACCTGGATGCCTTGGAAATTGATGCCATTCGAGAAAGTGAAAACGCGTGGGGGACAATTCGAAAGTATTTGGAGAAGTTAATGTCCAAGACAGGAGGAGAAACCATTGAGACAGAAGAATTGATGGTTTTCCCGGGTTTTGAAGAGTTAGTATCATTATTTAAAATAAAGGAAATCTATAAAGAAAACAAGTATGATGTTTTATTAGTCGATTGCGCACCTACGGGAGAAACATTGTCCTTATTAAAATATCCAGAGATGTTTGGTGAAATGATGAATAAAATCATTCCGATGAAAAGAAAAGCGCTTAAAATTGCAGGCCCAACAGTAGAAAAGGTTATGAAAATCCCAATGCCAGAAGATCAAATTTTTGATGAGATTGAAATGCTATGCCAAGAACTTGAAGAGCTTAAGGCTATTATGGATAACAAAGAGGTTGTAAGCGTTCGAATTGTGACAACTCCGGAGAAAATTGTAATTCGTGAAGCGAAACGAAATTTTTCTTTTTTACATTTGTATCATTATAATGTGGATGCAATTATCGTTAACCGCATCTATCCAAATGAAGCGTTAGAAGGTTATTTTTCTAAATGGATAGAACTTCAGGAGCTAGCACTTCAAGATATACGTGAAAGTTTTTACGGACTAGAAATTTTTACACTTCCACTTCAAAAAAAAGAAATTATAGGAAAAGAGAGTTTGTTAGAAGCGGCAGAACTTCTCTATTATCAAAAAGACCCTTTGGATTTGTTTTTCCAAGACAAAATATTTGAGTTATCAAAAGAAGACGGAGTGGATTATCTAGAAATTTACATTCCATTTTTTGATAAAAGTGATTTTGATATTCAACAAAAGGGTGAAGAAGTTCAGATTGTTATTCAAAATGAAAGGAGAAAGATTTTTTTGCCATCGCAGCTCAAGGGACAGGAAATTGAGAAAGCAAATTACGAAAATGGTAAATTGAAGTTGCGATTCAGCAAGAGAACATAAATGAAAATAAATAGAATCAGTTACCCTTTCAAAATAAACGAAAATATGTTATTTTGAAAGGGTAAATTTTTGTGAGGTGACTGATGGAACTATCAATTTTATTATTAGTAAGTGTTGGACTTTCAATGGATGCATTTGCAGTGGCAATCTGTAGGGGTCTAAAAATGAAAGAATTTAAGCTTCAAAATATTATGATTGTTGCTTTGTTTTTTGGTTTTTTTCAAGGAATGATGCCTGTTATTGGATGGTTTTTAGGAAGCCAATTCAAAAAACATATAGAGGCATTCGACCATTATGTGGTACTAATTCTGTTGGTGCTAATTGGTGGAAAAATGATCTATGAGGCAGTGACACATAAAGATGCCTGCGACTATGCTTGTAAGATTGAAGATG
>CAZWNX010000060.1:0-7367 GCA_964635395.1 uncultured Lachnospiraceae bacterium | reverse complement strand
TAGATTAATAATATTTCGTGAGGATTGATATGAAAAAGACAAAAAAGAAATCACAGATTATTAAATGGGACAAATTAGACAACACAGCCAATATTTTTCCTGTTATTGCAAGTGAGAGTATGACAAGCGTATATAGAATTTCTGCAACTTTGATAAGAGAAATAGATCCACTGCTTTTGCAAGAAGCGCTTGACCGGGTGCTGCCACTTTTTGATGTGTTTCACGCAAGACTTAGAAGGGGTATTTTCTGGTACTATTTTGAAACAAATACCAAAGAAGCTCCAAGAGTTGTGCCAGAGAAAACGTACCCTTGTCGATACATTTCACCTTATAGCAACCGAAGCTATTTGTTTCGAGTAACGTACTACAAAAATAGAATTAATTTAGAAGTGTTTCATGTGCTTACAGATGGTCTAGGCGCAATCACTTTTTTGAAAGAATTAATATATGCATATCTTCGATTAGTTGAACCGAGCCTGAAAAATAAATGCAAAGACACACTGTCGAGTGATACTTCTTTAAATAAGGAAGACAGCTATATTAAAAATTATAAAAAGCAACCAGCAAAAGGGTATAAGAAAGAAAAGGCCTTTCGAATAAAAAATGAAGTAATGCATCTAAGTGAATTGGGTGTTATTCATGGCTATTTAAATATTGATCAATTAAAACTGGTTTCAAAGTCATTTGGTGTAAGTATTAATACCTATCTTTTGTCCGTTTATACGTATAGTATTTACAAAGAGTATGTGAAGGGGCGTCTTACAAAGAAACAAAAACCAATTGCAATTTGTGTTCCAGTCAATCTTCGTCCATATTTTGAGTCCATTACGACCAAGAATTTTTTTGCGGTTATTTCTTCTTCATTTAAACCTGACAAAGAGGATTATTCTTTTGAAGAGGTTCTAGAGATCGTATCAAAGTGTATCGCAGGGCAATTGAATAAAGAAAATATGGAGAGAATGATTTCCTATGGGGTTGCCAATGAAATCAAGTGGTATGTTCGGGCAGTTCCGCTTGTAATTAAGAATATTGCAGTTAAGCATATTTATAGAGTATCAGCAGCAGCAAACACATCAACACTTACGAATGTTGGAAATATTGAATTGTTACCAGAGTATAAGGAGTTTGTAGAACGTTTCCATGTTATTTTATCAATGACACAGGATCAAAATATCAAAGGAAGTGTAATTTCTTTTGATAATTCACTAGTATTTACGATTAGTTCAAGATTAAAAGATACTTCTATTCAAAAATCGTTTTTTAGAAAGCTAGCGAGTGATGGCGTTGATGTAATCATTGAAACCAATGGAGTTTATTATGAATAAATGCAAAAAATGTGGTGTGAGTATTGTGAATGATGAAATTGCTTGTCCGTTGTGCAGCAGTGTCCTAGAAAGAGATGAGGAAATGCCACAAAAGGAAGCAATGTATCCATTAGTAACATTGGATAGTAAGGGATTTAGAATGATAACAAGAATTTTTATTTTATCTTCTATTCTGTTATTAGCATTATTGTTTTCGATCAATTATTTGACTTTTAATGGTATTTGGTGGGCGGCAATCTGTGCAGGTGGTATGTTTTATGCATTTTTCTCGTTACGCTCTATTCTGACATCGAATACGAGTCATATCATGAAAATTTTTCTCCAATCCATAGGGGGTGTATTGCTGACAGTATTAATCGATCATAGTATTGGATATTCTGGGTGGAGTGTCAATTATGCGATTCCGACGGCTGTAATTGTATTAGAATTCCTAATTGTGATTTTGATGATTGTGAATCGTGATAATTGGCAAAGTTATTTGTTGTTTCAGATCTTTCTGATTATTGTGGGAGTCGTAATGCTTATTTTGTCATTCAATAAAATTGTGCAACATCCAGTTTTGAATATTGTCTCAGTGTTTATTTCCCTAGCAATTTTTGTTGGTTCGATTACGCTTGGAGATAAAAAGGCTGAGAATGAATTGAAAAGAAGATTTCATTTTTAACAAGTGCATATAACCGTTTTAATAAATGGAGGCAAAAGATGAAAAAGAAAGAAGTGAGCACCCGTGGAGTAATTCTGAGAGAATTGATTGCATCATGGAATTCTTTGGATTTTGTAAAAAAGCGCGGAACTACAAATGGTATTCGCAAAAAAATATCTGAGCCAACTTGGAAAGTCCCGGATGGATACTCAGTGGTTGAAGTAGAACGAGAACATTATAAGGGTGAGTGGTTTCAAGATGAGTTGGTACATTTTGAAGGACGAGAGAAGTACGTTATTTTGCAGCTTCATGGTGGTGGATATGTAGGTGCATTGAAGAATACATATAGATCGTCTGCGTTATTGTACAATAACGCAAGTAAGGGAATGCCAGTTTTTAGTATTGATTATAGAGTTGCACCAGAAAATCCTTTCCCGGCAGCGCTAGAAGATGCCTATGATGCCTATTGTTTTTTACATGAGCGGAAATTTGACAGTAAACAAATCGTTCTCGCAGGTGATTCGGCAGGAGGGGGATTGGCAATGGCATTGTGCCATTTACTAATTCAAAAGAATGAAGAATTGCCGGCAGGTATTATTGCCATGTCTCCTTGGACGGATTTAACGGCAACGGCAGATTCTTATCAAGATAACTATGAATTAGATCCATTATTTGGGAATTCTAGAGATACTTTGCTATATAATAGTCCGTATATAGGAGACGAGGACCCACGTAATCCGCTTATTTCACCATTGTTTGGGGATTTTTATGGATTTCCGCCAATGCTACTACAGGTTGGGGATCATGAAATGCTTTTAGATGATACACTGAGTGTTGCAAAAAAAGCAAAGGAGCAGGGAGTAAAGGTACGCAAATCGGTATACAAAGGGATGTTCCATGTTTTTCAAATGGCAATGTTATTGTTGCCGGAATCCAGAAAAGCTTGGATTGAGGTATCGAAGTTTTTAGAAAAAATTATGCTTGAAGTCGAACCTGAAAAAGAATAAGTTTATTGCCAACCACCATCCAGTGTTATGACCTGTCCTGTTAAATAGGTTGGAGCGTTTAACAGATATAAAGTTAAGTCGGCAACTTCATCAGTGGTTCCCATTCTATTAGAAGGAATTTCGTTTTTTAAAGCAGCGATTTCATCAGAAGTTAAATGTGCATTCATGGAGGTGTCGATGAGGCCACATGCAATCGCATTGACTTGAATGTTGCTTAAAGCAAGTTCTTTACCGAGTGCTTTTGTAAATGCATTCACACCACCCTTACTAGCGCAATATGCAACTTCACAAGAAGCGCCTTGATTTCCCCAAACACTTGACAGGTTGATGATTTTGCCAAACCCCTGTTTCAAAAATAAAGGGATGCTTTTTTTGGAAGTATAGAAAATAGAGGATAAGTTTGTGTTTAAGACTTCGTGCCAATCGTCATTCGTTAAGTCTTGCAATAGTCCGATGTGAGATATTCCGGCGTTATTGATAATCCCATAGAAGTCATTTTTGGTACAAAGATCCTCAATATATCGAAAAAGATGATCAACGAAAAGGGATTCCGATAAATCACCATATAAGCAATGGCAAGAGATGGGATAACTTGTTTCAAGTTTTGATTTGAGTGCTTCGAGTAATATCCGAGAGTGCTTTGCGACGAGAATAAGAGAATATCCATTTTCTGCAAGTTTTTCAGCAATGGAATACCCAATTCCTCGAGAAGCACCAGTGACTAATATATACTTTTTCATTGAGTTGTCCTTTTCTTAGCGTTTGTAGTTGGCAATGTTATATGAAGTATAATAGCAACAATTATTACTTAATGCAAATAGAAAAACTGGCTTGGACCAGCACAAATAGGAGGTAAATGAAATGATTTATGATGTAGCGATTATTGGAACAGGCCCTGCTGGTCTTGCTGCTGCAATCTACGCAAGTCGTGCAGGTTTAAATTGTATCATGTTTGAAAAGACAGGAATGAATGGTGGGCAAATATTGAACACTTATGATGTTGACAATTATCCTGGACTTCCATCCATTAGTGGATTTGATCTTGCAATGAAGATGAAGGAACATGTGGATAAATTTGATGTTATAAAAGTGGATGATGAAATCAAATCCATTAATATAGAAGAAAAGCTTAAAAAGCTTATTACTGAAAATGAAGAATATCTTGCAAAAACAATCATCATTGCTACGGGAGCAAATTACGCAAAGCTAGGAGTAAGCGGTGAAAATCAATTTTCGGGCAAAGGGGTATCTTATTGTGCAACTTGTGATGGTGCCTTCTTTAGAAATAAAGTTACGGCAGTAATTGGTGGGGGTGATGTTGCTGTTGAAGATGCAATTTTTCTTTCAAGGGCATGTGAAAAAGTTTATTTGATTCATCGTAGAAATGAGCTTAGAGCTGCTAAGATATTACAAAAATCTTTACTTGAAACAAGTAATATTGAAGTGATATGGGATAGTGTTGTTACAAAGATTGAGGGAGATCAAATTGTAAATGGGCTGCAGGTTCAGAATGTGAAAAACCAAACAATAAGTCGAATGGATGTGAGTGGAGTGTTTATTGCTGTGGGTACAATACCGAATTCCCACAATTTTGCAGAGATACTGGATATGGATGAGAAGGGCTACATTATAGCTGGAGAAAATTGCGAAACAAATGTACCAGGAGTTTATGTGGCAGGAGATGTTCGAACAAAACAGCTTAGACAAATTATTACCGCCACTGCAGATGGTGCAAATGCTGTTACGAGTGTTGAGCGATATCTGGTTGAAACATCGTTTTGATTTTTGGTGTAGACTAAAAATGGGCGCATCGATAAGGTGTGCTTATTTTGTATTTAGAAAAGATTTATACACTAATTGTGGGGCTGGCATTGACAAAAATGTAAGCGGATGTTATATTTATTAACAGATGTAACAAATTTGTAACAAATATTAATGAATGCTCAACAATTAGGGAGGCAGATCATGAACAAAAAAGGTTTAAAAGTAGCAACATGTGCATTGGTTAGCTCGGTGTTAATAGCTGGTTTTTCCGTTCCATCGGATGCGGCAATGTTTATCAATGGATTACCAGTAGCAGGAGTTGCTTTAACATTGCATGAAGGTAAAGCAGTAGAAGTGATTCAAAAAGAAGTTGCAAAAATGGAAGTGAAGGAATCAGTTTCAGATAATGCAATAGATTCTAAATTAAATAATGTAATTTTGAGTGTTGGTGAGGCAGCAGTGGCACCAGTAGCACCAGTTGATAATATGGCAGTAGCGCAAGTATTGACAGAGGATCCAGAAACACCTGTTTCAGAGATGGTAGTTGATAGCCAGGGACAAGAAGCAGTTACAAGTGTTTCGGCAAATGAAGTTTTAACGCAAGAAGAAAAAGAATTTTCGAAATTAGTAATTGCAGATGTGAATGATTATGTGAATATTCGTAATATGCCAAGTGAAGATGGCGAAGTACTTGGAAAGCTTTATGACAACTCAGTTGGAGAATTCGTATCAGAACAAAATGGTTGGTATGAAATTACATCTGGAACGGTAACTGGTTTTGTGAAAGCAGAGTATGTAGTTACTGGTGATGCAGCAATCGAGATGGCAAAAGAAGTTTGTAAGAGAATTGCTACGGTTAATACAACAACCTTGCGTGTACGTGATGGTGCAGGAGAAGATGCAGCGGTAGTTGGATTGGTACCGATTGAAGATGAATTGCTAGTGGTTGAAGAGTTAGATGGTTGGGTAAAAGTTGATATTGAAGAAGGACAAGGATTTGTTTCAACGGAATTTGTTGACTTATCAACAGAATTTGTAAAAGCGGAATCAAAGGCTGAAGAAGAAGCTAGAATTGCAAAAGAAGAAGCTGCAAGGAAAGAAGCAAATGCTGCAGCAAGTAAGAAGAGTGGAAAATCTTCTAAGGGTGAAGCGGTTGCTGTATCTGGCGGAAGCGGAATGGGATCTTCGGTAGCAAGTTTTGCTTGTCAGTTCGTTGGAAATCCATATGTTTATGGTGGTTCTAGTTTAACAGGTGGAACAGATTGTTCGGGATTTGTAATGAGTGTGTATGCAAACTTTGGTGTTGGACTACCTCATTCATCAGGAGCGCTTAGAGGTGTTGGAGCGGATGTTGGTGGAATTGGAAATGCTCAGCCAGGAGATATTGTATGTTACTCGGGACATGTTGGAATCTATATTGGTGGAGGAAATATTGTTCACGCTAGTACTGCAGCTACAGGAATTAAAATATCAAATGCAAGTTATAAGTCGATTTTATCTGTAAGAAGAATTTTCTAATATTAGAGACTTTTGGGCATTGGATTGTCAGACACAATCCGGTGCCCTTTTTTTGGCTCTTTTCTTGAACTTAGTAATTGTGCACAAAACAGAAAAAATCAAGTGGTCTTTTAACGAAAAACAGAACAAAACCATAAAAAAGTTATCCACATAATAAAGACTTGATTTTATGGGTTAAACTACTTATACACCACATTATGCACAATATCCACATTATTGATTTGCGTTCATTTGCCTATAAATGTGTGGATTTAAGAACATTCGTTTTGTTAAGATATAATAAAAATGAAAAATCTATGAAATAATTATGTAAAATTGTTGACATTTTTAATGTAGAAAAATTAGACACAAATCGATAAAAAGTTGCATTAATTTAGCCACATATGGTATAATTATCTTACTTTAATACAGAAAGAAGGATGGACATCATGAAATTCATAATTTTAGGAAAAAACATTGATGTAACAGAAGGTTTGAAAACTGCAGTTGAAGATAAGATCGGAAAACTGGAAAAGTATTTTACGCCGGAGACTGAAATCCACGTTACATTAAGTGTTGAAAAAGACAGACAAAAAATTGAGGTTACCATCCCAGTGAAAGGGAGCATAATTCGATCGGAACAAGTAAGTAATGACATGTATATTTCAATAGACTTGGTTGAAGAGATCATTGAACGTCAGTTGAAAAAATACAAGAAGAAGCTTGTTGATCAAAAGCAAGCGGCACATTATTTCAAGCAAGAGTTTATGGACAAAGAAGTTTCTGATGAAGACGAAATCAAAATAATTCGTTCAAAGAAGTTTGATATTAAACCTATGTATCCAGAAGATGCATGTATTCAAATGGAATTATTAGGACATTCGTTTTATGTATTCTGTAATGCCGAAACGGATCAAGTAAATGTTGTTTATAAGAGAAAAGGAAATACGTACGGTCTGATCGAGCCGGAAGTATAATTATATTGGGGGATGAGGCACAGTTCTATATTGGGAACTGTGCTTTTTCATTGGCATTTTTGCTAATTAAATGTAGTTTGTGGATGTAAAAATTTACGAAGAGAAGGGTGATATTTTCATTGCAAAACTAAAATTCCTGTGATACAATAAAAAA
>CAZWNX010000059.1:11000-13165 GCA_964635395.1 uncultured Lachnospiraceae bacterium | reverse complement strand
AGAAAAAGGTCTAGATTATAGAAATATCAGATAAAAGGTTATCTTGATTGATAGAAAGATAGTGGTAATCATAAACTCGCCAAGAGTATTTAACAAAAATAGAAGTTTACTGTTTTTTCGATGCGATAGATGTCTAGAGGAGCTTCTTTTGTTTCAAAAGTTATTATTAAATTGATGGATGGAATTAAATTGTTAGAATTATAGATTTGGAGTTTAGAAAACACGTTTTTAGAATAGTTAGGATTGTCCATCATACCAAAGTGTTCCCAATAGTAAATTTTATTTGTAATAGGATGCATTATTGTAAAATCTGGATAGAGACTTAAATCGCCTAATTGTAACAAACACTCATAGCGAAATGCTATATTATGTTGAAATAGAACGGTATCAATCATTGCTTCGGATTTTGAGCGAACGAAATTATTTGAAAGGGATTTGTGAATAAGATGTTCAGGATAGTTGTTGTTTTTAGTATATATTTCATTAACCCATTCGTCATGAAATCTAGAGGCAGGCTTAAAAGATGATTTGAGTAGGGGGAAATAAAGCGGACTAGATAGTAGCTGTTCAGATTTTGTATGGGAACTAGAAAAACACTTTAAATATTGAAGACATGCTTTTTTCTCTTGCAAAAGTTCCTCTAGCTTATACGAAAGATACTTCTTTTTTGCAAGTTCTTCAGCCAAAGTTTTTTGGGATTTTGGTAAGTAGATTTTTTGATGTTCATTTGAAATATACCATTTGTAATTCGATTTGTAGTGTTTGACATAAAGTTTACCAGAAGGCAAATTTTCTAATTGAGCGTGTATGACATCGATTTTATTGTTCACGAGATCCAACTCTTCTTGTATTTTATTATAAATTGCTTTAAACCCTCCTTATATAATGAATAATAGTATGTGTCTAGTATATCCCATGTATTAATGGATAACAATATAAACCTGCTACTTCTTAAAATAATGGTAAGCTTTTTGCAAAACAGTATGATAGTATGAATAAATACTTTTACTTGTTATGTTTTAAAACAATCCTATGAAATGTTATTGATCAGACACTGATTTGTGCGAATACCCCACATGTGATATTATTAAGAGGAAAACTTTGAATGATTAGCGCCGAAGCGAAAGCATAATTCGTAAGGAACAGAATGAAATATAGGTCAACTGAACCCAAAACAGAAGAAGTGGTATATGGAACCGAAATTGGAAATAGAGCACTTAATCATGAATAGTGTGATAAATATTTATATGCTATTTTGAAAGAAGAATAGTGAAGGATGAGAACGATGAAGATTTCAAAAAGAATTCATAGTAATAATTTAAACTATATCCTCGCAGCGGCGATAATCTATTGTATGGTTGTTCTGTTTGTTATTTGTGCGAACTGGATGACCGGATCGCATGTTTTTGATTATCATTTAACAGTATCACTTTATGTGGGACTTCACGTATGGTCGTCTATTCTTTATGGTGTTGCAGCTGCAATAATATGTATACTTATTGTCATACATGTTCTTTCAATACAAACGAAGATTATCCAGAAATTTGTCTATTTTCTAATCGTATTTGGAATAATGGGATGTGCAATGTTTTCATGTGCTCCATCGAGAAATAGAATTAGCACTGTGATACATAATTATTTTTCGTATGCATTAATTCTCACAATCACGTTCTCTTTAATTTTAATGATGCTATTTAGCCAAACGATGAGGAAGCGGATATTTGCACTAGCAGGGGTGGTTTTTGCAAGTGTTTTTATTTTTTGTTTTGGAAAGGGAGTACCAATTTTTCTGGAATTATTGTTGTTGTGGGAGAATATATTCATTTTTGTTTTACTAATTGAACTCATGCTTGAAAGCAATCAGAGATCAGAGTGATAAGCGTTAAACTTAACTCACAAAATTAAGTTCGAAAGGCACTGAAAGAGAATGGATAATAAAGACGATTTGCTTTTTTATAATGAGTATGAAGAATTTTATAGTATGGTCAAACATTCTGGTGCATTTAGAGTGTATTGCAAGGATGCCTTTGGAGAGGATTTTTCACAAGATGGATTTAGTGATCTCAATCAAATTGAAAAGATTGTAGAGTATATTCCTTCTAGAAAGAATGTTCACGTACTGGATGTGGGATGTGGCAATGGGAAAATGCTTGGGTATTTACAGA
>CAZWNX010000059.1:1943-10900 GCA_964635395.1 uncultured Lachnospiraceae bacterium | reverse complement strand
AATGATTATTTATATTCTGGAGATACTGTTTTTAAGATTTTACAAAGGTATACTGAGGATTTGAAGAAATCAGCAAAAGAAACAAATAATCCAATTGATCTTGTACATAGCAATTTTCTGATTCAGATTGCAGAGTTATTACAACACAATGAGTTCTTAACTTCTCAATCTCAAAGGATTAAGGAATTTTACAAATTAATGGCAAATGACTATCCATTCCTCGCCTTTACCTTTAAGGGGCGAATTAAATCCTTGATTAGAGCTGAGGAAAAATTTAATGGGTACATTGTTGAATATATTTATAGCTATTTCAAAGAACATGGAAAGTATCCAACGCTCCCAGAACTGAAAAATTGTATTAATTGTTTCCGTGACTTAATTGCATATAGAATTGTTATATCACTTCCAAAATGCCAACTAAAGGCAGGTCAAAATTGCGCCGAAGAGGAGCTTAAGTACTTGTATGATATAGCAAATAAATTACCTGAATTTTTGGAAGAACGAGGGTTCACAGCAGAAATATCCCCTTTGGTAGGGGAGCATAAATCCCCACTACTAAAGGAAAGCGTAAGTCCATACTACAAAGACTATGTTATCAATTCAAAATCACAGGGATATCGTTCGTTGCATATCACATTTTATGATAATGTTGCTCGCTGTTTCATAGAAGTGCAACTGCGAACAAAGGAAATGGATGATTATGCTGAAATTGGACCCGCTAATCATTTGGGATATGAAAAACAGCAGGAAAGCGAACGGACTCAAAGAGATGAAATTCCAGAAGGGGAATTTGTTTATTTTGACGAGGCTTATGAAAGAGGCGTTTGGTTGCAACAACTTGAGCTTTCCGAGTTGGATGTAAATATGTTCTCAGCAGTGAATAATTCTTTGATTAATGACGGTTGTGGACTCTACAGAGGAAGAGTAATCCTTCCGTTTGAACACCTTTCAAGATTTCAAAATGATCTCGTGGATTAATGATAATAAAAATGCTTTGTGAGGCAGGGAGATAAATATCATCATGAATGAAAAAAATATGGTAATTGAGGATCAAAAAAGTATCGCAGATGCAATTATACTAGACGTAATGTTACCTGGTATGGACGGATATGATATTTTAAAAAAGCTACCTGAGTCAAAAAGAATCGGTGTAATTATGCTGACCGCAAAGGATGATATTGTAAATAAAATATTGGGGTTAGAATTAGGTGCTGATGATTATATTACCAAGCCTTTTGACATGAGAGAATTGCTTGCAAGGCTAAGATCTTTAATCCGGAGAATGCAGTCTGCTAGTGAAGAAAAGCAAGACGAGGACACGGTGATTCTTGGTGAAATTGCACTCTATCCGCGCCAGAGGACAGCATTTGTGGAGCAGCAGCAGATGGACTTAACACCCAAAGAATATGATTTGTTATTACTTCTTTTATCGAAACCAGATAGAGTATATTCTAGGGAGCAACTTTTAGACCTCGTATGGGGAATGGAATATGCAGGTGGCACGCGTACAGTTGATATACATATACAAAGAGTCCGTAAAAAGTTGGGAGTAAACCACATGGATACTATACAAACCGTTCATGGGACGGGATATAAGGCGTTAGGGGGGGCTCGTGAAAAGCGGAATTAAATTTAAATTCAGTGTTTTCCTAGCGGGGTTGCTACTTCTTACCGTGTTCCTATTAAGCTTGATTGCCCTAAATGGAATTCAAAATAATCAGAGAGTCCAGTATGAACAGTATCTTGATCAGCAAGCTAAGATAGCAGATGTATTTTTTATTCAGACGATTCTAGCACAACCTAATAAATCTACGCAATCCTTCTTGAAAGAGGAGGGGACTAGTTTTGCAGCTCAGCTAGAGTTGATTAGTGGTCTGACAGTAGTGCTTTATGATCTTGAGGGCAATATTGTAAGTCAGATAAAGCCACAAACAGAATCACAGAATATGAATAAAATACTGCAAATTGCATTAGAGAATCAAACAGCCTATCTGACAGAAGGAACGAAGCTGTATTATTTTGCGCCAATAAAAATAGGGAATGAGAAAATTGGAGTCGTTCGATTTAATTACTCTCTTTTGCAGTATCAAGAGTTTTATAAGCAGATTAGGCAGCTTTTTATCATTGTTGGAATGATTGTGTTTCTTGTAAGTTTTTTACTGGCATATTTCTATTTTGGAACATTTGCTAATGCTATTATCCGACTTGAAAAGCAAGTGGGATTAATTGGAGAGGGCAACTATGATGTTACAGCACTGAAAAGAAATGATGAGCTTGGAAGACTGAGCGAAGGAATCAAAGATATGAGTGTGCAAATCAAGCAGACTCTTCAGGATATGAGGAACGAGCATGAAAAACTTACATTGGCAATTGATAAGTTGTCACTTCTAGATCAGCAGCAAAAGCAATTTATTGGAAATGTAACGCATGAATTTAAAACACCACTTACATCCATTAAGGCGTACCTTGATCTGCTTGAAATGTATCCAGAGGATAGTGAGCTTATTGAAAAAGCGAGAGAAAGCATTCAGTGTGAGAATCAAAAATTATATGATATGGTTGTGAAAGTTCTTGATTTATCGTCACTCGATAAGTATGAATTTGAATACAGAATGGAATGTATCGAGGTACAACAAGTCTTATTATCGGTGCTAAATAGCCTTCGTGGAAAATTCGAAAAATTTGATATCCAGCTTAAGCTAGAATTAGTAGAAGCATATGCGAAAGCTGACAAGGACAGTCTGATGATTGTGCTTATGAATCTTTTGGACAATGCAATTAAGTATAATAAGCCGGGAGGAAGTATATTTGTCAGAAATACAATACAAGAGGATTCTATTATCATCGAGATTACAGATACGGGAATTGGAATTGCACAAGATTTTGCTAGCCATATTTTCGAGCCTTTTTACACAATCGATAAAAATCGATCAAGGGAACAAGGCGGGGTTGGTTTAGGATTGTCACTTGCAAAAAAATATGTGTTAGTACAAGGCGGAACACTCGATCTTGTAAAATCAGATCAGAGTGGAACTACTTTTCGTGTTACACTTCCTAGAGATGAAAACTAAAAAATGCATTGGAAACAAAATTGTTACAATTCATTTGCAGTTTTGAGAGAATTGTATATTTTATGGAAATAGATGGCTGTTACTATGTATCTATAGGGAGGCGATAACAATGAAAATGAAAAAAGTGAAAAGTATCATAATGGTAGGAGTGTTATTAGTTAGTTTATGTGCATGTGATTCAAAGGAAGACAAAAGGGTTATTACAAAAGAGCCGGGAGGAACAATAACAATCGTAGAAGGTGAAAAACAGGAAACGCAGGAACCGATTATCTCGGTTGAAAAAATCGAACCACTAGAGAAGACTGTTACAATATCAGATTGGTTAGATGAGGAAAATGTAATTGTATCGAAAGAGAATACGGCACTCGCTCCAATGACGAGTGAAGAGTTTGAGGGTGCATATCCTAGAAGTTTGTATTCTTATAATGTGAATACCAAAGAATATACGCCAATTAAAGAAGAGGAAAACGTATTGTTGGGTGGAGGAGAATTGTCTAGTGATAAAAAGTTTCTATTGTATTCAGAATATGTATTGGGGGACCCATCTTTCGATATTCTGAATCTTGAAACAAAGGAGAGCTTTACCGTTATGAACGATACAATAGGTGGGGCGAGAAGTGGTATCTGGTCTGGAAATGAATTGATTGGATCTGCATACAGTGGAGGTGCATATGTTGCGACTACATCGGGAGAAATATCTGTTTTAGAGGGGCTTGAAGAAGAATCTATTTTTCTTATTCGCGCGACAAAGGATTATGTTTTTTATAACACACAAGAAACTACAAAAATAACCAGAATGAATCGTGCTACAAAAGAAAAAACGGATCTAAATATTGATAATGTTTTCGATATTATTTTATCGAACGATGGAACTAAAATGTTGGTATTACAAAGCAGTAGTACGGAAAGTAAACTCCTTCTATGCGATCTTGATGGTAAAAATCAAGTCGTAATTGCTGAAGGAACAGAAATTAACAGTGTATCATGGTCAGGCGATCAGCGAATGGTTGCATATACAATCAAGGGTGATAAAGCGAATGCAACTGTGAGTGGTCTTTGTGTATATGATTTGCTATCAGCAAAATCGACTCAAATAGCAGTCGATATTGAAAATGCATTTACGAGTTGGAGTCCTTTAGGAGATAAATTAATGTTTTCAAAGTGGAATGGTGAAGAATATGAAAGTAGTATTGTCTATTTGAATTCATCCATACAAAAATAAGTAGAAAAGCATATTAATCAGGCAGGTAAACGATGAGTAAAGTTAAAAATTTAAAGTTTAAAGGCGATTTTCGAAGCTATCAGAAAAATGTATTAGATCAAGCAAAGCAATATCTAAAGAATGGGAAAATTCATATTGTAGCCGCACCTGGAAGTGGTAAAACCACCCTTGGAATTGAACTAATCCGTAGGCTTGAACAGCCTGCCTTGATACTGACCCCCACTGTGACAATCCGTCAACAGTGGGGTGAACGGATTGAAGATAGTTTTCTGCCAGAAGATCATGTGGCATCAGATTATTTGTCCTATGATTTGCGAAAGCCCACAGATATAACATCAATTACGTATCAGGCGTTATATGCTGCTTTTAATAAACTTGCCGTGGAAGAAGTGGATGATGATGAGGTCTTAAGTACGAGCAAAATGGATTATTCTGATTTTGATTTGCTAGAGATTGTAAGAGAATCCAATATCAAAACAATCTGTCTAGATGAAGCGCATCATCTCAAAAATGAGTGGCATAAAGCATTGGAAGCTTTTATTGTAGCACTTGGTAAAGAGGTGACCATTATTGCACTTACAGCTACCCCACCATATGATAGTACACCAGCTGAATGGAAAAAGTATACAGACTTATGTGGTGAGATTGATGAAGAAATTTATGTTCCACAATTGGTAGCTCAAAAAACTCTTTGTCCACATCAGGACTATATTTATTTTAACTATCCAACAGATGAAGAAGCCAAGGTATTTAAGCAGTATAAGATGAAGGCGGTATCTTGCACACAAGAAATCATACAAAGTGAGCTCTTTGACGAGATGCTATCAAAATCAGGTCTGCTAAAGGATTATAGGAAGAATGAAGAGACTATTTTAGAAAATGCAAAAGGCTTTATTGCACTACTTTGCTTAGCCCAATATCGTGGAAATGAAATACCTCACAAAGTAATCAAATTGCTTTCCCCAAGTGGTAAGTTACCTGCATTCTCACTCATGCATGCGGAGAATGCGTTTCAGTTTGTTATGGATACACCCACGATATTCACGCAGGAAGTATCCATTCAACTCTATAAGATTCTTTCTGAAAATGCATTACTGGATCGGAAACAGGTACAGATAAAGTCAAGCAATAGTATTAACAAAATGTTATTGTCATCAACGGGCAAATTAATTGGGATCAATGAAATCGTAAAAAATGAAGTGAGTAGCTTAAATAAAGAATTGCGCATGCTGATACTAACTGATTATATTAAAAAAGATTTATTGAAAATCATAGGAACGAATGAAGTGATTGCAACGATGGGTGCAGTTCCGATTTTCGAATCTGTCAGAAGGAGTAGTCAGGGTCAGGTGAACTTAGCTGTTTTATCGGGACAGTTGGTGATTATCCCAAAAGAGATTATGCCACAAGTTACAGCAATTGCGGATGAACGAAAGATCCCATACTCTTACAAAGATTTAGAAAATACGGATTACGTTGAAATAAGTTTTAGCGGTTCAAGCAAAAATAAAGTTGCTATTATTACACAAGCGTTTGGGCAAGGCTTCATACAAGTGCTTGTGGGAACCAAATCTTTACTGGGTGAGGGCTGGGATTCACCATGTATAAACTCACTTATCCTTGCAAGCTTTGTAGGGAGTTTTGTATTATCCAATCAAATGCGTGGGCGCGCAATTCGAATGGATCAAAACAATCCAGACAAAGTTTCCAATATATGGCATTTAGTAACAGTAGAACCTGAATACATATTTGAAAATAGTGCAAAACAGATATTATCGAAACCCTTTATTCAAGATAAGAATTCACTTACTAGTGATGATTTTGAAATGTTAAAACGCAGGTTTAATTGTTTTTTAGCACCTGCATACTCAAGGAATGTTATTGAGAACCGTATTGAGAGAATTGACATTCTTAAGCCACCATTTGATAAGCAGGGTATTGCCAATATTAATCAGCAAATGATGGAGTTATCACAAAATAGAAAAGTGGTTCGTGATCGTTGGAAGGACTCCATTGGAAACTCTGGAAATATGGAAATTCTAGAGATGGATGAGTTTTCTAAGGATGTGCGACCAAAAGGGTTTTTGTTTCAAAATATACTCGCTACGACATTTTGGTTGACCTGTATCAATCTATTTATTCGTAGTGGGTTTACTTCTGTTATCCAGAGTTCGGATTCGTTAATAGGACTATTATTTGGAATCTGTGTTGTGATTGTATTGGGATATTTTAGTATATTAGGAATGTTCAGAATTGCATGTTACTGTTCACCCAAGAAAACCATTCAGACACTTTCTAAGTGTATTTTGAAAACACTTAAAGAGATGGGTGAGGTTGAGAGTAAGGGTGCAGAAGTGGAAATTGTCTCTGATAAAATAGGGGCAAGTGTATATTGTTGCATTACGAATGCAACAATGCATGAAAAATACGTGTTTGCAGATGCGATGAAAGAATTACTTACTTCTATTGAAAACCCACGATATTTGTTGATAAAGACATACAGGTTTTCAAACCTTTCCATATTCAAATACTCGCACAGCTATGCCTGCCCGTCCGTCATCGCCACAAAAAAGGAAAATGTCGAAATTTTAGCAAGACATTTAAGCAAATCAACAGGAAAAATAACACCATTCTATACTCGAAATGAAAAGGGACGAAAAATTTTGCTCAAGTGTCGTAAAAGATCCTATATTAATCGAAATGAAACCTTTTTAACAAACAGGAAGGTAACGAATAAGTGGATGTAGGGAAAATTTTACTAAAAAATGTCTTGACTGTTACCTAGGGGAACATAGTAAAAGATATGTAGGAGGTGGCATAAAAACATGAAAATTAAAGAAATCGAGGATAAAACAGGTCTTACCAGAAAAGCGATCCGATATTATGAGGAGTGTGGACTAATCAAGGTTGAGAAAGATAACGAAGGATTCAAAAATTATACGAACCAACATTTTGGTGAACTTATGAACATTAAGCAATTAAGATTATTGGATTTCTCAGTTACGGACATTAATATGTATCTAAAATCAGAGGAGCGAGAAAGCATCTTGGAAAAGAAAAAGATGGAGAATGAGGAGTGTATTCTTGAATCAAAAGAAAGAATTCGATTACTAAACAAACTATTACAAGGAGAGAGCCTAGAGGCGATTGATTTCGAGAGGGAGCTTACCAAGAAAAAGAAGGAACAGCGCAAACGTATAAAAATAAATTGGATATATGGAATTGTAAATCTAATTGTTTTGATACTCATTTGTTTATATTATTTTATCGTCGATGTTAAGTTTGAATTGAACTTTATTTTTTTCATTCAGCTTCCGCTACTCATTATTTCAATTAGATGGGATCAGAATAAAATTCGAGATTTGAAGCAAGCAGGGAAGTTTGTTATTTCAAGAACTTGGGTGGAGATGCTATTTAAAATTCTAGTGAATTGTGCAACTTATATTGTGGCAGTAGGGTTGATTCTAAGAATGTACTTCAATATTGGAACGATTGATTGGTTTAATACAGCGGGCAATATATTAATGATGGTATTGTTTGCTTCTAGTATATTGTTGGTACTGGCGTTTAGTTTTGCATATAGTACGAAGAACTCAATGGAGTACCAGTAGTGAGAGAAGACTGTGAGAAATACTATTTTTATTTGGAGAACGATATGGAAGCCTATTATTTTAGTCAAATGAACAAGCAACAACAAAGGATTTATCAAGAACTTAAAGTGGGAATTGAGAACTTCTCACCAAATATTGATGTGCAAAGAATTGATGGTAGTGAACTGAGTGACATATTTTATAAGTTACGATTAGATCATCCGGAAATTTTTTATGCATCTACATTTCAGTACTCCTTTTTTGAAAACTCTTCATTAATTAGAGTGAAGCCTGTATATTTATTTGATAAAAACAAAATCAAAGATCATCAAAAAGCGATGATCGCAAGAATTGATAAACTGACGAGAACAGTAAAAGATAAAAATGATTTGGAAAAAGAACTTTTCATCCATGATTTCATCTGCGAGCAGGTTACTTATGACAAATTAAAAAAGCAGTACTCCCATGAAATCATTGGACCGTTAGGCCAGGGAGTTGGAGTCTGTGAAGGAATTGCAAAATCCGTAAAAGTACTCTGTGATCAGCTTAAAGTTCCTTGTATTGTGGCAATTTCGGAAAATAATATAGAAAAAGGAATTAAGTATCGCCATGCTTGGAATGTAATTTGTATAAACAAGATATGGTATCATTTAGATGTTACATTTGATAATACACTTGGAAAAAAAGAGATTCGTTATGATTACTTTAATCTAGATGATAAAAGTATATTTAGGGATCATGAACCAGTCATTTACAACATTCCAATTTGCTCAGATGCAGATCATTTCTATTATAAAGACAAAAAACTTTCCTTTACGAAGTTAGAAGATGTTACGAATCGGTGTAAGCAAGCCCTAAAAAAGGGGAAAACATTTACATTTCATTGGCGCGGTGGTTATTTCACAAAATCGGTCGTAGAGGAATTGATTCAAATCATCACAAACGTAGCAAAGGACGGTGGAAAACACAGCCAAGTATCGATTAACTATGCACAGGCAGTGATGCGTGTGAAGTTTTTGGAATTACAACAAGAAGATACAGTTCAACTAGAAAATGCATATGAGGAAGAAAATA
>CAZWNX010000059.1:0-1843 GCA_964635395.1 uncultured Lachnospiraceae bacterium | reverse complement strand
TTATATTATCAGAGAAAGAAGGACTAATCAATATGATTCAACTACTTTTAGTTATTATATATCTTGCATTTATTAGCCTTGGACTTCCAGATTCTATGCTTGGTGCAGCTTGGCCATCCATGTATGATGGTTTGGGGGTTCCGATTTCCTATGTAGGTGCAATTTCGATGCTTATCGCTTTAGGAACAATTCTATCAAGCCTTGGTAGTGACCGTTTAGCACATCGGCTAGGAACTGGGAAAATAGTGCTGATTAGCGTTGCTACAACAGCAATTGCTTTATTTGGATTCTCGATTTCGAATACATTTTTAGAACTCTGTCTATGGGCACTTCCCTATGGGCTTGGTGCGGGAAGTGTGGATGCTGCATTAAATAATTACGTGGCGATCAATTATAAAAGTAGGCATATGAGTTGGCTCCACTGCATGTGGGGTGTTGGAGCAACGGTTGGTCCTTACATTATGGGACATTATTTAATCCAGGGAAGAAGCTGGAGTGCAGGGTACCAATCAATTGGCGTAATACAAATTGCGTTAACCGCTATTTTACTATTTAGTCTGCCATTATGGAAAAAACAGAAAGATAAAAATGAATCAGCACCACAACAAGATAAAAAGCGCTTGTCACTAAAAGAAGTGGTGTCTATAATTGGCGTAAAAGAAGTAATGCTTTGTTTTTTTCTATATTGTGCATTAGAGCAGACCACAGGTTTATGGGCGAGCAGCTATCTTACAATGTATAAAGGGATTGCGCCTGAACTGGCGGCTAGTTATGCTGGATTATTTTTTATTGGTATTACAATTGGAAGAGCCATTAGTGGTTTTATGACGTTTCGATTAAGTGATGCAAAGATGATTCGTTTGGGAAGTGGAATTATATTGATTGGAATTATTTGTATGTTACTTCCTTTGAGTCAAAGCATTTCTTTAGTAGGACTTATACTGATTGGACTTGGGTGTGCACCGATTTATCCTTGCATTATTCATTCTACGCCGGCACTGTTTGGGGAAAGTCGTTCCCAAGCAGTCATTGGTGTCCAAATGGCAAGTGCATATATTGGAACCTGCCTAATGCCACCACTATTTGGAGTCCTAGCGAAGGCATTAAGAATCTCACTATTGCCAGTTTACTTGCTGTTTTGTTTATTGTTTATGGTTTTTATGTATGAACGGTTAATTATGAAAATGAAAAAATTAAGTGGAGGTGTAGGTAATGGTGATTGAGCATATAGCCCTTTATGTTAATGATTTGGAAGGCGCAAAGGATTTTTTTGTATCCTATCTTGAGGCAAGCTGTAATGATGGATATTATAATCAAGCAACTGGGTTTAAATCATATTTTCTTTCTTTTTCAAATGGAGCGAGGTTAGAAATAATGAACAAGCCTTCTTTGCAAAAAATAGATAGAGAGGCTGATTTCCTCGGTTTTCATCATTTGGCCTTTAGCGTTGGAAGTAAGGAAAAGGTCGAAGAACTTACATATTCGCTAATGGAAGCAGGATATCAGGTGAAAAGTGGCCCTAGGACAACGGGGGATGGCTATTATGAAAGTTGTATTGTTGGAGTAGAAGGAAATTTTATTGAAATAACAATTTGATGTTACTTCGGGGTTCGTTTGGTGAGCGTTAAAGTAGGGGAGGGTTTGTATAAAAATGAAAAAACAAATTAGAATTGAAGAAATGAAAAAAAATCAAATAGATCTTTGCGTTGACTTATGGATGAAGCAGTTTCATGAGTGTACCCATAATCAGGAATTTCACCTGCTATGGAGCAATAAAACAGAGTATATATGCGATTTTTTGAAGGATAAGGTTCACAATAAGGAAGCAATTGTTGCGTTTGTG
>CAZWNX010000058.1:0-13233 GCA_964635395.1 uncultured Lachnospiraceae bacterium | reverse complement strand
AAAAACAACCTATTCCAAGGTTGTTTTTTTGTTAATGATTCAAAAAAACAACTTGAACAGACAACAGACAAGTTGCATTATTAATATATACATTATAGATTAGAAAGGTGGAATATGGTATGTTGGAAGTAAAGGATAAAAAATTTTGGTTTTGTACAGGATCACAGGACTTGTATGGAGAAACTTGTTTGGAAAATGTTGCTAGACACTCGCAAATTATAGTAAGTGCATTAAATGAATGTGGACGATTGCCTTATGAGGTTGTGTTAAAGCCAACATTAATTACGAGTGAAGTAATACGTCAGACATTTCGGGAAGCAAATATGGAGGATTCTTGCGCAGGTGTAATTACTTGGATGCATACGTTTTCACCTGCAAAATCATGGATTTTGGGGTTGAGCGAATATCGTAAGCCATTGCTTCATTTGCATACTCAATTTAATGAAGAAATTCCCTATGATACGATTGATATGGATTTTATGAATGAAAATCAATCGGCACATGGAGATCGAGAGTATGGTCATATTGTAAGCCGAATGAAAATTGAGCGAAAAGTAGTTGTGGGGCATTGGACGGATGAACTTGTACAAAATCAGATTGGTTCTTGGATGAGAACAGCCGTTGGAATTGTAGAAAGTAAGAATATCCGGGTGATGCGTATTGCCGATAATATGAGAAATGTAGCTGTAACAGAGGGCGATAAGGTAGAAGCGCAGATTAAATTTGGCTGGGAAATAGATGCTTATCCAGTCCAAGAAATAGAGCAGGCTGTGAAAGCTGTCTCGGCATCAGATGTGAATGCCTTAGTGGATGAGTATTATGAAAAATATCAAATCATTCTGGATGGAAAAGATCCAAAAGAATTCAAACGCCATGTTGCTGTTCAGGCACAAATGGAAATTGGGTTTGAAAGATTTTTGAAGGAAAAAAATTACCAGGCGATTGTGACACATTTTGGTGATCTAGGAAATCTGGAGCAGTTACCAGGACTTGCAATTCAAAGATTGATGGAAAAGGGATATGGATTTGGTGCAGAGGGAGACTGGAAAGTTGCAGCAATGGTTCGCCTTATGAAACTGATGACACAGGGAATGGAAGATGCAAAAGGAACTTCTATGCTTGAGGATTATACCTATAATTTTGTGAAGGGTAAAGAAGGGATTTTGCAGGCTCATATGTTGGAAATTTGTCCTTCTATTGCGAGTGGTGCTATTGCAATCAGGTGCAATCCACTGTCAATGGGTAATAAAGAAGATCCAGCAAGACTCGTATTTACGTCTAAAACAGGGGACGGGATAGCGGTATCGCTTATTGATTTAGGCAATCGTTTTCGATTAATTGTAAACGATGTCTGTTGTAAAAATGTTGAGAAACCAATGCCTAAATTACCGGTTGCAACGAACTACTGGACTCCACAGCCGGACTTATATGTAGGCGCACAAGCTTGGATTTTGGCAGGAGGAGCTCATCATACTGCATTTTCTTATGATTTGACAGCCACACAAATGGGGGATTGGGCAGCAGCAATGGGAATTGAAGTGGTTTACATTGATGAGAATACTAATATTCGCGATTTCAAAAAAGATTTAATGCTTGGTGAAGTATATTACCGATAGAAACAAACAATTAAAGGAAAAGAAAGTGAGTACAATATGGAAACAATCATTAGCGCAATGAAGCAGGGAAGGACCTCGCTTGGAATAGAATTTGGATCTACAAGAATAAAAGCGGTTTTATTAGGAGAAAATTTAGAAATTATTGAAATCGGTATTTTTGATTGGGAGAACCAACTAGAAAAAGGTATTTGGACGTATCGTCTTGAAGATGTATGGGAAGGTTTGCAGGGTTGTTATGCAGACCTTGCAGCCAAGGTAAAGGAAAAATATGGAGTTGCACTTACTACAATTGGTTCTATTGGAATAAGTGGAATGATGCATGGCTATATGGCATTTGATAAACATGATCAAATACTAGTACCATTTAGAACATGGAGAAACACCATGACAGAAGAGGCATCCAAAGAACTTACGGATCTTTTGGGCTATCAGATTCCACAAAGATGGAGCATAGCACATCTTTATCAGGCAATTTTAAATAACGAGGAACATGTAGGAGAAATCGTAACGCTAACAACACTTGCAGGGTATGTTCATTGGATGTTAACAGGGGAAAAAGTACTTGGCGTTGGCGAAGCCTCGGGGATGTTTCCGATCGATTGTAATACGAAAGATTATTATGAGCAGATGATTCAAACATTTGATTCAAAAATTTCATCCAACAATTATGCGTGGAAGATAAGGGATATTTTGCCAAAAGTACTTGTTGCAGGTGAGAAAGCTGGAAGCTTAACAAGTAAGGGTGCAAAACTATTGGATCGAAGTGGAGCATTACAAGAAGGAATTCTATTCAGCCCTCCTGAAGGTGATGCTGGTACGGGTATGGTCGCGACGAATAGTATTCGTGTGAGAAGTGGAAATGTTTCTGCCGGAACTTCAGTTTTTGCAATGATTGTACTGGAAAAAGAGTTGAAAAAAGTTTATTCTGAAATTGATTTAGTAACAACGCCAGAGGGAAATTTAGTGGGAATGGTCCATTGCAATAACTGCACTTCTGATTTAAACGCATGGGTCAATTTATTTAAAGAATTTGCAGAAAGCTTTGGGATGAATGTAGATATGAACCAGCTCTTTAGCGTGCTTTATCAAAAATCACTAGAGGCTGATCCAGCGTGCAACGGATTATTAAATTATAATTATTTTTCGGGTGAGCATATTACGGGGCTTGATTCTGGAAGGCCACTTTTTGTAAGAAGTGCATCAGCAGACTTTAATTTAGCTAATTTTATGAGAACGCAGATTTATTCATCCCTTGCTTCTTTGAAAATTGGATTGGATATTTTGTTAAAAGAAGAGCAAGTGAGTGTAGATACCATATTAGGTCATGGTGGATTTTTCAAAACCAAGGGTGTTGGTCAAAAGATGTTGGCAGCAGCGATAGAGGCTCCGGTTTCGGTCATGGAATCAGCAAGTGAGGGTGGAGCTTATGGAAGTGCTATTTTAGCAGCATATGCTCAAAACCATGGTCGTTCATTAAGCGAGTATTTAGATCAGGTTGTTTTTGCAAATCAGAAAAGTGAGACGTTGGAACCTAGTCAAAGAGATGTAGATGGGTTTGCAGAGTTTATGAAGCGTTATCAAAAAGGAATTGAAATTGAAAAAGCGGCTACAATCTATTTTGAAGAACAATAGACGGAGGAAAACATGTTAGAAGAGTTAAAACAAAAAGTATTAAAAGCAAACTTAATGTTACCCAAATATGGGTTAGTTACGTTCACTTGGGGAAATGTAAGCGAAATAGATAGAGAAACAGGATATTTTGTAATTAAGCCAAGTGGCGTTGAGTATGATGAAATGACGGCAGATGACATGGTGGTTATGGACTTGCAGGGAACTGTTATAGAAGGGAAGTATAGACCATCATCAGATACAAAAACACATATAGAACTATATCGAAAATATCCTGAAATTGGTGGAATTGTGCATACCCATTCAGAAGAAGCAACTGCTTGGGCGCAGGCAGGTAGAAGCATCCCAGTCTATGGGACGACACATGCTGATTATTTCTACAAATCGATTCTTTGTACCAGGGAATTGACAAAAGAAGAAATCGAAGGCGATTATGAAAAAAATACGGGACTTGTAATAATTGAAACCTTTGAGGAGGAAGAACAAAATCCAATGTATTGCCCGGCAATTCTATGCGTGAATCACGGACCGTTTTCATGGGGAAAAGATGCAAATGAAGCAGTTCATAATGCCGTTGTTTTAGAGGAGGTCGCCAAAATGGCAAGAAAAACAGAAATGATTCATGAAAATGCAAAAATAGCATCCTATGATCTTATGAATAAACATTTTTTTAGAAAGCATGGTGAACATGCTTATTACGGGCAGAACAAGTAAAATGCGGAGAATATGATGAAATATACAAAACTTATGGATGACTTGAAGACGAAAATAATGTCAGGTGAAATTGCACAAGGTGATAAATTACCATCTGAGAATGTGCTTTCGAGAACCTATGGTATTTCTCGTCAAACGGTTCGAAAGGCGATTGAACTTCTTTGCAATGAAGGGCTTGTTCATGCAGAACATGGCAAGGGGACATTTTGCTCGAATCGTGCCAAACCCCAAAGTGCTTCTAAAAATGTGGCAGTTGTGATGACGTATTTATCCAATTATATTTTTCCCTATGTAATCAGAGGGATTGATGAAGTTCTCGAACAGGATAGTTATAGTATTTTTTTGAAAAGTACACATAATTCAAGGAGAATGGAAGCAAAATGTTTAGAGGATCTGATTCAAAAAAATATTGATGGACTAATTATTGAGCCAAGTAAGAGCCAGATTTTTTGTCGTAACACGAATTTATATAACATGCTAGACTCCTACAACATTCCCTATGTATTTATTCAAGGAGTCTATCATGGGATGGAAGATAAGCCCCATGTACTATTGGATGATTATATGGGTGGATATGAAATTACAAAATATTTAATTGAGAGTGGTCATCGTAAAATTGTTGGTGTGTTTAAAGCAGATGATATGCAGGGAAGAGAGCGGCACAGAGGGTATGTAAAGGCATTGCAAGAACATCAGATGATGTATGATCCAAATTTTGTAATTTGGTATCATACAGAAGATATGCAGACACTTCCTTATAATTTGATCAAAGAATTGAAAAAGAAAGAACAATTTGATGCCATTGTATCTTATAATGATGAAATAGCATTAGAAGTCATCCGCGGGCTTGAAGAAATAGGCGTTCGTGTTCCGCAGGATATATCGGTTACTGGATTTGATGATTCTGCTTTTGGCAAAAATTTCCGCGTACCACTTACAACAGTGCAGCATCCCCAAGAACAATTAGGACAGGCAGCAGCAAACCTTCTCATCCGTTTGATGAAGGGATCTGTAAGTGAGGAAGAAAAGCATATTATCATGGAGCCAAAACTTGTTATTCGAAGTTCAACCCAAAACCGAGATTGAGAAGCAAAAAAGGATGAAATATGCAAAAATCAAGGATTGTTAAGTTTTCTATACGAAATAAAATGATTGCAATGGCACTAGCCCTGGTTGTGCCATTTTTTTCGATGGCTATTTACTTGATTTTTGCGATTCAAAGTTATAGCGATGCGTATAATCGAATTGTTGGTAATATGACAATTGCCAATAATTATAATATAGATTTTAAAGAAGAAATGGATGAAAGTCTTTATAAACTTGTTGTTGGATATACGACATTTGATACGATTAAAGAGGACTCTTCCCTAGAAGATCCTTATGATATGATAGACCAGATGCGCACAGAATTTACGGTGTTAATGGGATTAACAAAGGATAAGGAGAGTAGGACTTGGTTACAAAGCTTACTTCGAAATATGGATACACTAGAAGATCGGGTGGACGATATTCGCCATAATATAGCGGACGGAGAAACATATGATATTAATATTCAAATGCTGGAAAATAATATTTATATTATGACAGAACTAATCCAAGATGATATTCAATATTATATTTATTATCAAACAGTCAATATGGAATTTTTAAAAAGCCAATTAGATGATAGGGTCAATGCATTTTTGGTTCTAGTAACTGGAATGATGATTGTTGCAGTTTTGTTTGCGGTAGCGGCGAGTTTCTTGATTGTGCGAAGCATTACAAAACCACTTAGACAACTGACGGAAGTAACGAATTTGATATCGGAAGGAAATTTTGCTGTTAGGGCAAATATTAACTCCACAGATGAGACGGCGGTACTTGCGCAAAGTATTAATGCCATGAATGCAAACATTGAGGCTTTGGTGCTTAAGATTAAGGAAGATGAGCGAAAGATGCACTATGCGGATTTGCGCTTATTGCAAGAACAGATTAATCCGCATTTTCTCTATAATACACTAGATACTATTATTTGGTTAATTGAGGGGAAAAAGATGGATCAGGCAGTGAGTATGGTTAGTTCACTTTCAGATTTTTTCCGACTCGTATTAAGTAAGGGAAAAGAGTTTATAACCATACAAGAGGAAGAGCAACACATTCGGAGCTATCTAGAGATTCAAAAAGTTCGCTATGGCGACATCATGGACTATGAAATTACGATTGATAAAGAACTATATCCCTATAAGATTTTAAAGCTGACACTTCAACCTCTTGTGGAGAACGCATTATATCATGGAATTAAGTATAAACGAGCAAAGGGTATAATACGAATTCATGGCAGAATGGAGAATGACATTATTCACTTTTCAGTGAGTGATAATGGTGTTGGAATGGCAATTGAGGAACTAGAGCGTTTAAGAAAAGATATTGAAAGACCTTGTAAAGAATCCGAAAAGGGATTTGGCTTGGCAAATGTGAATGAACGCATTCGAATGAATTATGGGCAGGAATATTCTATGAAAATAAACTCCAATGAAAATCAGGGGACGCATATTGATATTCGAATTCCGGTTGAATTGTTTCAAAGTGAGGTGGCTGAGGATGGAATCGAGGAATAATCATCGAATGAACGGGTGTGTCATAAAGAGATTAGTGCGAGTTTGTAGTATACTTGCAGTTGTTTGGATGAGTACATGTATGCTTGCATGTGGAACGTTTTCCAACATTGCACCAGCGGAAGATGAATCACCAAATCAGCAAGATGAGAATTTGATTGTTGTTGGGGTCTCACAACTTGGGAGTGAATCTGTCTGGAGAACTGCCAATACAATATCAATACAAAATGAGTTTACACAGGAAAATGGATATTTTCTGATTTTTAATAATGCTAGGCAAAAGCAGGAAAATCAAATCAAAGCAATCCGTGGATTTATTTCGCAAAGAGTTGATTATATTATATTTTCCCCGGTTGAAGAAAATGGTTATCGCACTGTCTTAGAAGAAGCTAAGGAAGCCGGAATACCAGTAATATTAATGGATCGAACCGTAAATGCTTCGGATTTTTATCTGGTTACAAGCTGGGTTGGAACTGATTTTACAAAAGAGGGTGTGGATGCTGCGAAGTGGCTAGAAGAAGAACTGATGAATCAAAATCGTGAAGATGATGTGGTCAACATTGTGATTTTAAAAGGAACAAAAGGATCTTCATCAGAGATTGGGAGAAGTGAGGGGTTTGATCAAATCGCAAAAACACACTCAAACTGGATTGTATTAGAGGAAGAGTATGCTGATTTCACCGCAAAAAAAGGTGAAGAGGTTATGAGCAAATTATTAAAACGTCATACAAAAATAGATGTCGTAATCTCTCAAAACGATGATATGACTTTCGGAGCTTTAAGTGCTATTCGAAAAGAGGGTAAGACAGCTGGGGTAAATCAAGAAATTATCATGGTTTCCTTTGATGCGGTGAAAGATGCACTTGAACTTGTTATGAGCGAGGAAATGAATGTGGCAATTGAATGCAATCCTTTGCAGGCTCCCTATGTTGCTAGTATTATTAGGAAGATGGAGAATGGCGAAGAAGTTGAAAAACAATATTTCGTTAAAGAACAAGTATTTACGAAGGAAAACGTTTCAAAGGAACTAATCAATAGTCGGGAATACTGATAAAGGGTGAAGACGATGCTGAAAGTATTTTTAGTGGAAGATGAGATCATTGTTAGACAAGGGCTTCGTGATAATATGCCTTGGAATCATTTTGGATACGAATTTGTAGGAGAAGCAAGTGATGGGGAGATGGCACTTTCGATGATTGAGAGAGTTCGCCCGGATGTATTGCTAACAGATATAAAAATGCCATTTATGGACGGACTAATGTTGAGTAAAATGGTGCATCAAAAATATCCTGATATGAAAATTATTATCTTGAGTGGGCATGATGATTTTGAGTATGCACAAGAAGCAATTAATGTAGGTGTGGACCAATATATATTAAAGCCGATTACAAAAGTAAAACTTCAAAAAGTATTACTTGAATTAAAGGATAAAATTGAAAGTGAGCAAGTACAAAGAAAATATCAAGAGAAATTTTTAGAAGAGACAAAAAAATATGAACAGTACTCAAGGAGTGAATTTTTCGTTCGTTTATTTGAAGGTCACACGTCATTAGAAAAAATTTATGAAGAGGCAGAAAGGCTAGGAATCAGAATACAGGCTCCTTGCTATAATCTATTTCTCTTTTCTTTACAGGAAAAGAGGAGTCGCTCTGATGTGGATTGGAAATCAAATGAATTTACCTTTATCAAAGAAGAGTTGTTTCATTACTTCTTAAAGTATCCAGAACATCAGGTTTTTAGAGTGAATATTAACATTTATGGAGTTCTCGCATTGGGTTCGCTAGAACAAATGGAAGACATCACCAAGAGATGTATTTATAATGTGACAAAAATTTGCGAAAAAAGCGAACGAATATTGGATTGGTATCTAGCATATGGAGAGCCGGTTGAGAGAATCAGTTTGCTCGCGGAGTCATACAACAAAGTAAATCATTATTTTACCTATCGATTTATCTTGAAAAATGACCATGTTTTAGATCGAAAATTGATTGAAAGTATCGCGGTGAAAGAAGATGTAAAAGCGTTTGACAATATTGATGCTGCTTCCCTTGATCCGGATTTGATTAAGAACTTCCTGTCTAGAGGGGGTGGGAAAGAAGCGGTAGGTGCCTTTGTAGGAGGCTTTATCGAGAGGTTTTTGGAGGTTCTTCAATCAAAACCATTTCAAAATTATTTGTTGTTTCATGTTCGATTTACTGCGATTGCATTTGTAGAATCCATTGGGCTAGATAAGCAGGATTATATACGTGATCTCGAGGATTTTCAAAGTGAGGGCAAACTGTTTAATCAAGAAGAATTAATTCAGATGATTACAGAAATGTTAATTAGAGCCATTGATTTTCGCGACACGGCGTCTGAAAATCAGGGCCGGCATATATTGAAAAAGGCACTGGAGTATATCGACGCAAATTATATGGAAGAAATGATTTCATTAAACGAAGTTGCCCAAAATGTGAATGTAAGTTCGAATTATTTTAGTGCGCTATTTAGTAAGACTATGAAAAAAACGTTTGTTGAGTATGTTACTCAAAAGAGAATGGATTTGGCAAAAAAGTTACTCAGAACAACACCGTTAAATCTGTCAGATATCACAAATCAGGTGGGCTATAAAGATCCACATTACTTTAGTTTCGTATTTAAGAAAACCCAGGGTATTTCGCCAAGAGAGTATAGAGCTGGTGGGATTACTCGAGAATAGTGGGAACTGCCACACTCTTTCTAGAAATTAGTTTCCAAGGGACTTCCTGTGAAGACACGGGGAGTCCTTTTAATTGCTCAATTAAAAGTTTAACTGTAGTTTTAGGGATTTCACCCTCTGCATGAGAAAGAGACGTTAGTTGAATGTCAGTAAGTTCGCACAGATAACTGTTGTCAAAGCTTACGATGGATTTTTGATCAGGGACTTGAAGATTTAAATGTTTTAACTCTTTGAGAACAAAGTAGGCAATTTCGTCATTATAACAGATAACACTACTGCAATGAAGGAGGGAGGCTTGAACCCACTCACTGATAAATCGGGTGTCATTATGAGCGCGAAGGCGAAGCATATGAGTTGTATGAAACCACCCAATTTGAGTATCGTTCACGGGGATTTTATAGTCCCGCATGCAACACATAAAACCGTGATATCGCTCAAGACCCTGTAACTCATCGATTTGAAAAAGACCAGCGATGTGTGTGTGTCCTTGTTGAATCAGGTGCGTTGCGAGCAGATATCCACCATAATAATTATCATCTTTGATACAGATGCCAAGGTTTAAGCGTGGATATTGATTATGCATAAAGATTAGCTTTGTGCCCAATTTATCAAAAGCAAGGTAGAGGTCGGAATTTGGATTTGGTAGAGCACTTTTGCAGCATTCGATGATGATTGCCCTAGGTTTTTCTTTTAATAAATCTTCAAGGATATGACGCTCTGAATTTGTACTAGATTGAGTAAAATAAGGTTTCAAGGTATATCCATTGTCTGCTAATTGTTCTTTTAGAGTTTGGATGATTTTGGGATAAATATAATCTGTCTCACTAGAAAGAAGAGCGGGTATTACATTTTTACATGGATCAAGTGAAATTCCTGTCAGATAGGAACCGCTCCCTTGGATACTGACAATGAAACCACGCTCACGAAGATAGGATAATGCTTTTCGAACGGTTTGGCGACTAACACTGTAGGAGTTCATAATACTACTTTCAGTGGGTAGTTTTGCTTTGGTGGATTGAGATTTTTTAATAAGTTGTTCAGCAATGTAAATATATTTCTTCATACAAGAGCTCCTTATGAACTGAAAGGTTGAAATGTTTTGGGTGATTTCATTGAACGGATGAAAAAAACCAACAATAATGTAAATACTTGGCAGATTTTCTAAAAAGTTTCCATTGAAAAAGGTGACTTATATAGGATAAGTGTTCATCAAAGAGTAAAAAAACAAACATAATAGTAGGAAAACCTACATATGTATCGATTTATACTTAATTATATCACAGGATTGATAAATTTGTATTGTTTATTCCGCCGAAACGCTTTTAGAATGTATGTTTTAGATTGAGAGTGATAAATTCGAAATAGTATAATGAACTCGTAGCAAACTTATTAATGTATTCATTAGGGAGGAATAAGAAATGAAACGAAAAGTATTATCAGTATTACTTAGTTTAGCACTTGTAGCAACTGTTTTGGTTGGATGTGGAAACAAAGCAGCAACACCTGCAGAACCAGAAGCAACAGAAGCAGAGGCAACTGAGGCAGAGGCAACAGAAGCAGAAGCAACAGAAGCAGAAAGTGATGCTTCAGCAGAGATGATTAAAGTAGGAATCATTAATAATGATCCAAATGAATCTGGATATCGTACAGCAAATGATAAAGATATGAAAGAAATGTTTACAAAAGAAAACGGATATGATGCTTCTTTTGCATACAGCCTTAAAAATGATGAGCAAATCACAGCAGCTCAAAAATTTATTCAAGATGGTGTAGATTACCTTTTATTATCAGCAGCTGATACAGCAGGCTGGGACTCAGTGTTGAAAGATGCTCAGGATGCAGGCATTCGCGTAATTTTATTTGACCGTACAATTGATGCAGATGAAAGTTTATATGAAGCTTCTATCGTATCAGATATGAATAAAGAAGGCGAAACAGCAGTAACATGGTTAAAAGGACAGGGATTAAGCGAAGTAAATATAATTCATCTTCAAGGAGTAATGGGATCGGCAGCTCAAAAAGGTCGTTCTGGTGCACTTGATGCAGCAGTTAAATCAGATGGATGGAAATTGGTTACACAACAAACAGCTGAGTGGAATGCAGAAAAAGCACAACAAATCGTTCAGTCTGTAATTGATTCAGGCGAAAAATTCAACGTAATTTATGCTGAAAACGATGACATGGCAAAAGGTGCAGTTGCTGCACTTGACAAAGCAAACATCACTCACGGAGTAGGAAAAGACGTTATAATTATGGGATTTGACTGTAACAAATGGGCTTTAGAAGAATTATTGAAACAAAATTGGAATTATGATGGTCAATGTAACCCATTCCAAGCGTCTTATATTGATGAAATTATTAAAACAGTAGAAAGCGGCGGAACAGTTGCAGAAAAAACAATTATTATGGACGAAAAAGGATTTGATGCTACAACAATCACACAAGAAGATGTAGATAAATACGGCATCTAATAATACGTTTTGTTGATAAAATGCGCGGCGCAGAATAAGAAACATTATGGTCTGCGCCGCATTTTATGTAAAACACTGCAAGGAGTGAAAAAAGTGAAAGACAATTCTATTTTGGAAATGAAGAATATAAATAAGAGATTTCCGGGAGTCAAAGCATTGCAAGATGTGAACTTCACACTTTGTAAAGGTGAAATTCACGCACTAATGGGAGAAAATGGAGCAGGAAAATCAACACTTATAAAAGTGTTGACAGGTGTATACGAAAAGGATGAGGGGCAGATTTATCTAGAGGGAATAGATAAACCAGTCTCTATTAAAATTCCACAGGATGCACAAAAATTAGGAATTAGTACGGTATATCAGGAAATAACACTATGTCCTAATTTAACAGTTGCGGAAAATATCTGGATTGGCCGAGAAGTAGGGGCTATACGTAATTGGAAAAAAATGAATGAGAAAGTAGATGAAATTCTTAAGACGCTGGATATTCCAGCAAAATCAACACAACAATTGTCGAGCTGCTCGATTGCAATCCAACAAATGGTGGCAATTGCAAGGGCTGTAGATATGGATTGCAAAGTACTTATTTTAGATGAACCAACATCATCGTTAGATGATCAAGAAGTAAAAAAATTATTTCAATTGATGAATGATTTGAAGAAGAGAGGTGTTGGAATTGTGTTTGTGACGCACTTCTTAGACCAGGTTTATGAAGTGTGTGACAAAATAACGGTTTTACGAGATGGAAAATTAGTGGGCGAGTATGAAATAAAAGATCTATCAAGGATGGATTTGGTTTCTAAAATGCTTGGAAAAGAGTTTCAGGATATTACTAATATAGGAGAAACAAAAACAGTTTATCATGAAAAGGATTCAACGCTTCGTGTATTTGAAGCCAATAAGCTTGAAAGCAATTCGGGTATCAAGCCTTTCGATTTTTATATTAATAAGGGAGAAATAAACGGATTCACAGGGTTGTTGGGATCTGGAAGAAGCGAGAGTGTTCGCGCAATATTTGGAGCGGATAAAATAACGGGTGGAAGTATTCTTAAAAATGGAAGCAAAATCAAAATTTCAAACCCAATTGATGCCATGAAGAATGGAATTGCTTACATTCCAGAAGACCGAAAAGTAGATGGAATTGTCGGTGATTTGTCAGTGCGTGAAAACATTATTCTTGCGCTGCAGGTTTTAAATGGATTCTTTAGACCATTTTCAAAAGCGAAAGCAAACCAATTTGCAAGTGAATATATTAAATTGCTTGAGATAAAAACAGCATCTGCAGACACGCCGATTAAATCTTTATCAGGAGGTAATCAGCAAAAAGTTATTTTGGCAAGATGGTTACTTACTCATCCAGAGTATTTGATATTGGATGAACCTACAAGGGGTATTGATATAGGAACAAAAGTTGAAATTCAAAAATTGGTTTTAAAACTTGCATCGGAAGGAATGTGTGTAACCTTTATTTCTTCTGAAACAGATGAAATGTTGAGAACCTGCTCAAGACT
>CAZWNX010000057.1:0-13507 GCA_964635395.1 uncultured Lachnospiraceae bacterium | reverse complement strand
AAAAACACAAAATTCCCTGCCTACCTACTCTTCTCATATCTACATTTCCTTCCCTAATCAACGATTCTTTACTATTTTACTACCACCATCTTTACTACCTATTATCCAAAAACAATGTACTATAAAATACCCTTCATTAAAAAAGCAGCGCAAAATATGCGCTGCTTCTACCCTTATACTGATTTTTTTATTCTTCAAAGCAAAAAATGATATTAAACTGGACAATATCATCCCCTTTATTGGTATACCAATGCTCTGCATTAGATTCAAATCGAAATGTATCTCCTTCTTTCAGTTCATACTTACGATTACGAACCTTTATTTCTAATATACCTGTCTTAACAATAATATACTCAACAGTTCTTTCCCCATGGGAAGCACTATAATAGCCGTTTGATGGATATATTTCCACTCCGTATAGTTCAAAAGATCGATTGCGCTCCCCTGGCAAATAGGTATACACAACATATTGGTTCGCAATTTCCTTTGTAATAACGCTCTTATCTTTTGGAACATGAATAATTTCCTGCCTTGGTGGTTCAAGCAATTCACTCAGTTCAAGATTAAGACCCATTACTATTTTTTCAAGGCAACCAATTGACGGATTCGCATCACCACGTTCAATTTGCGCTAACATGCTTTTACTAACTCCAGTTTGTTCTGCAATTTCCCCTAAACTCAAATTACTACAAATACGTAAACGCCTTAAGTTAAATGATATATTCCGATTTAAATATTCCATACTAATCTCCATCACAAATTGGTAACAAAAAAAGGCGTTGAAATAAATCAACGCCTTCGTCACTTACAAATTGATTTTACTGTTATTTTATACATTTGTCAACTGACTTCTCTCAAAAAGTAACAATTCAACTGCTATTAGATCAGGTATTTTTCCCGTTTTGATATCTTCCTCAGCTTGTACACACTCTTCGAAAGCAGTTCGCAATTCATTTGCTTTAAACATTTGTGCCTGCATAATATATTTTGATACGATAAAATCAGCCACTCCAATATTCTTTGCTATTATTTTTGCATCAAATCCTCGTTCCCTCAATCTTTTCACTTGATACAGCATATGGAATTGCCGCGTCAAAAGCGATAATATTTTCATCGGTGGCTCTTTCAATGCCAATAAATCATAGTATAATTTCAAAGCCTCTTTTTGCTGCCTTTTAGCCACATGATTAATCATATCAAAAATTCTGTTCTGTATCTGTTCTACACAGATTGCTTCAACATCTTGAATCTCAATAATATTGCGTTCCAACGTATACGCGAGAAGCTTTGATAATTCTGTCTGAATCATCGTCATACTATTCCCAACACGATCAAAAAAAGCATCTAGTCCCTGATTTGTAATTTGTTTGCCTTCTCGCTTAATGATACCCAAAACCCATTTCGTAAGTGTCTCCTGACTTTGTTTTTCAAACTCACACACATACCCATTCTTTTTTACCGCTTTAAACAGTTTACTTCTTTTATCAACTTGCTTTTCCGAAAAAACAAAATACGTTGAATCTGGAATTTGATTCATATAATCAACAAACTCATCACTCACGCTATCTTTAAAAAACCCACTCTCATGAATTAAAATGACTCTTCGCTCGCTTAGAAATGGTAGTGTCTGCGCTAAATCTATGACTTCTTTTATTGGAATTTTATTCCCCGAATAATCCGAACGATTCATTGAATCGCGTTCAGGTAATAAAGCATTTACTATATTATCTTTATACTGTTGACGAAGGTAGTCTTCTTCACCGCATAACAGATAAATCTTTGAAAATGTCTGCGTACGTATATCCTGAATTAGCCTTTGCATAAATCTCCCTTATTCATTACTCTATTTAATGATTTATGTATTTAATATATTCTTATTATAACTTTTATTAAGAATTTAATCAATTTCATACTCAATTATATACTTAGGCTTCCCATCGTATTTTCCACTCCCTTCACTGACTTCATCAAACCAAATAGAGATTGCACCATGATTAATCGTTGTATGAACAGCAATTCCTGCCTCTGAAAGTGTGTCTAATGTTTCTTTGTGTGGATGATGAAATCGATTCTTTCTTCCCGCTGAAAGAATTGCATTTTTAACGTGTATTGTGTTTAAAAACAACTTGCTTGTAGAGTATTTTGATCCATGGTGGGATACCTTTAGAACATCAAATGTCTTATGATTTTTGTAAATTATTGCATCCTCATAGGGACTACTTAAATCTCCTGCCAACAAAAGGCTTACCCCCTGAATTGATAAATCAAGTATCATTGAAGAGTCATTTGCATTATCAGCCCGTTCTTGACCCCTCGCATATAATACCGATATTTCTAGATTTTCTTTATAAAAATCCTGATTTTCATCCACAAAATGTACATTGCACTTTGCTCTTTTTGCTATTTGAATGAGCTCCATAAATTTCTCATCTTTCATGCATCTTTTTGCCAAGTACATATTTTCATATCGAATCTTGCTTATTGCACTGCGCTCAAGAAGTTCCTTGATAATAATTGTATGATCTTCGTCAGAATGACTAATGAAAATGCCATTGACACGATCTATTCCCTGGCCTTTTAGAAACGGTTCAACAATATATCTTCCACCGCTCTCTTTCTCAGACCCAGCATCAAAGAGAAAACAACTATTATCCTTCATAACGAGTGCCATACAATCTCCCTGTCCGATATCTAGCATTGTGAATCTGGATTTTTGGGGTATTTGAGCATGAATCGTAATCATTGCAAGACATACACACAACGCTACTACTAGCTTGTCTTTTTGATTTCGAATTATATCATCTCGATATTTCCTTTGTATATATATTAGTGCTCCTAATAGAAACAGATAGTACATGACAACCTGTACTATGTTGGGTTTACCAATAACCATATTTCCCACTGGAAATAAGTCAAACATATTGCAAATCTTTTCAAAATAAAAGTAAATCAGTTTAATAATCCACAACAAAGGAATTGCCAAAGGCTCACAAATACTACCGATAAGAAATGCAACACTGCCTATTATAAGCACAACCCCAACAAGTGGAACGACCAATAAATTAGTAGCAAAATTGAATATTGAGTATTCGTAAAAAAAGTTTAATTGAATTGGTAATGTCATAACAAAAACACAAATACTAATTTGAAGACATTGTAGTATTTTCCATTTAACCTTTATAAGCTCTTTTACAACTGGATAAAAAATGCATATACCAATAACAGCTCCAAATGAAAGTAAAAAGTCAGCTCTCATAAAACTCCTTGGTTGGTCCAAAAGTAAGAAAACTCCTGCAATACAAACAGCTGTCAAAGAGTCATAAGATCGTTTTAACAGAATGGCCCCTAAATAGATAAAGAACATAATACATGCTCGAAATACTGAAGTTGATCCTTCCACCATAAATGCATATAAACAAATAACAACAATACTAATGGATGCCCCAAATTGAATGGGTACTCTAAACTTTTGCAGCATTTTAAATAGTCCTAATCCAATCAGTGATATATGTAATCCCGAAATGCACAAAATATGTGAGATTCCCTGATTTTGAAAACGTTCCATTATAGTTGGGTCAATTTCACTTGAATATCCCAAGAGCATTGCACTTAATATACTTGCATAACGAACGCCCATATACTTTTCAAACATGGCCTTGCACTTTTCTCTATAAACCTGCAAACTATTTTGAACAAAATGATAGGATTCGCTTTTTTTCAAGATTTTTGCCTGAAATAATCTGGCATCTATTTTACGACTCAAATAGTATTCTCTCTCATTAAATGAGTAAGGATTCCGGCTTATATCAAAGGTACTATATAGGCCTGATACTTCCACAAGATTTCCAATTTTCAGTAATGATTTTTGGTCTAAATAACAGATGATTGTTCTTGGTAAATGATTGGGATTTTGCTGCACTGACTGAATGTCAGAAAGAAATAGAATTTGTTTTTGATCGGAATAATGAATTTTTTGAATACTACCAATTACTGAAACTTCTTGATTGTCATATTGTTCCCCATGCTCCTCATAGACTATAAAAAACAACTGGGATAGCAAACATACTATCCCAAATATAAAGCAATAAATACATACTGGTCTCTTCATTTACCTCCTGCTATCTATTAATAAATAATTTCTAAGTTTCGTTCAAAAATACTTGATAAGGGAAGTGCTTCCCGGTATTGCAAATCAGTTTCTCCGTTGATTGCAATTTGTACTTTGTTAACATTTGGAAGTTCAATTAATGAATTCACCAAAGAATATACTGCAACTTCTGCGGATGCATTATTTACCTGTGTTGAAAAGGTTTCATTCAAATCAATATAACAGATACCATCCTTTACAATTATACTATTTAGCTTTGTTTTTGGATTTATAACTGGATATCCATATTCAGTAGACGGTGGCCCAAGTATTAATTGCTCTACGATTAACTTCTCCATTGAAATATTACTGTTATAAACGACGCTTTTATTATAAGATCGAAGTAATTTTCCACTTGCATCTGAAAAATACAAAACCAAATTAGCCTTTTCAAAGGTATTAATTTCATTTCCTGCATTATTCATAAATTGATCATTTGTCATAACCCCTACTGGTTTTCCATCATCATCTAATAACTCTTTACCGGACACCGTAAATGTAACATAATCAATTGCATCTAACTGCGTCAATGTTTTTACGATTGCTGCTCGCGATAACACCTCACCAACTTTTGGTAATTGATAATATCCCGCTTGAAAATCCAATACAATCCCCTTGTCTTCCATTTTATAACTGTCTAATTTAAGATTACTTGGAATAGTCGCTCTTAGCTCTGTTTTCTCTGGTTGTTTCATTAATTCAGCCAACAGCTCTTTTATCAATTCCGTTTCATCCTCTGTGTTTGTTGCATAATCAAGTTCGACAATTTCTGTATTCTCTTTCGTTATATAATTAATTTTATAACTGAATTTTTTAATGTCCTTTTCCTGATTATTGCATGCACAAAAGAGAAACAAACAACAAAAAAGAACAAAAGACAAACTCCATTTAACTTTTTGCATGTTTTCTCCATTCACTGATTCATCAAAATCTATTTAACAATAAATGTAAGAGGAATTCGCAAGGTAAAAATAGTTCCCTCACCCTCTTCACTATCTACTTTAATAAAACCTCTGTGCATCAAAATTGCATTCCTAGTAATGGATAACCCTAACCCAGTTCCACCAATCTCTCTTGAATGCGATTTATCCACACGGTAAAAACGCTCAAAAATATGTTCTTGCTCATCACTCGATATTCCGATTCCATTATCTTCAATAACTAATGTAAAAAATTTATGATCCGCATCTAACGTGACTTTAACAAATCCATTGTCCTGATTATATTTAATGGCATTTTCCACTAAATTTGTGATTGCTAGTGTAAGCTTTACTTCATCTACCTCCGCACTAACCGCTCTCACTTTTTCATAAAAAACTTCGATTCCACGAAGATCTGCAATTGGCTTTAAGCGTTTGAGTATTAGCTCCGTAAGCTCATTGATATCAACTAGCGTGATGTTCATATCTGCTGCTGTTTTATCCATCTTAACTAAGGATAACAGGTCATTAATAATCTTATTCTCACGCTCAATTTCTTGCGCAATGTCAGACATAAACTCCTTGTATAATTCTATTGGCACGTCCTCCTGTGCAATCAAAGAATCTGCCAACACTTTTATGGACGTAATTGGTGTTTTTAACTCATGGGATACATTGGATACAAACTCCTGTCTCGAATCATCAAGCACCTTCATTCTACCTAAAAGTTCATTAAAGGCAGTAACAATCTGTTCTGTTTCTAAGTAATCTGGAACGCTTATTTTATCGTTATTAAAATTATCCCTTACATCACGAATTGCCTCGGTGACATGCTCAAAAGGTTTTACTAATACATGAGAAAGACCCCACGCAATCGCAACCAGAATAATTCCCATGAGAAGCTGCATCACAGATGCTTTATGAGACAAAGTGGTCAAGCTGTCTGAAATACTTTTCGTGGATACACTTGAAAGCAACATTCCCTTTACATCCGAACTTCCGTCCTTACTATCCACATCTAGTTTTTCTGAATTTGGATCAATAATTGGAGTTACTAATTCTATATACTGATTCTTGCGATCATAGTTTGTAACTCTTGTTCCTTTATATGCATTAATAACTTCTTTAGAAATAAAGGTCTTTCCCTCACTAATTCCATAAGTATCCTTTACCACCTTGAAATTATCATCAATAATCAGAATTCGTCCTTCGTACAAATTTGATAGCTGAAATAACTCTGCTTCAATAATTGCAGTAAACTCATTATTCTTATCCGTACTTTGCAGATAATTATAATTTAATAAATGATCCGCCAAAATATTATACTGCTTTTGGACCTCTTGGGTTCTGTTATTTACAGCTCTCTCCTCATAATTTTGAAGTACTCCTACTCTAAGTGCCATCGTTGGGAAAATCCCTAGCAAGATTGCAATAAAGAAAATACGTACCTTAAAACTACGTACTAATTTACTTTTATTAAAAAGCGAATATAGCCTGTCCTTCATCTATTCAACCCATCATTTTCTAATTATTTGTAATAATATCCCACACCCCATTTAGTATGAACATATTTAGGCTCGCTTGGATTACTTTCGATTTTTTCTCGTAATCTTCGAATATGAACATCTACAGTACGCACATCACCTGGATAATCATCTCCCCAAACAAGTTTCAACAATTTTTCCCTACTATAAACTTTGTTTTTGTTAATTACTAATAATTCTAAAACATCAAATTCCTTAGCTGTTAGGTTTAATTCTTTTCCACAAATATAAACTCTTCGTCCATCACAATCTAACTTCAAATCTCCATTTTCAATGATTTGTTCTTTTGCAGATTCTTTCTCTTTATTGGTTGTTCTGCGCATGATTGCTTTAATTCTTGCTTTAACTTCTAATATATTAAATGGTTTTGTAATGTAATCATCAGCCCCATATTCTAATCCCAATATTTTATCCATGTCATCCCCTTTTGCGGTTAACATAACAATCGGTACATTGGAAAATTCTCTAATTTGCTGGCACACCTCAAACCCATTTATTTTAGGTAACATCACATCTAGCAATATAATATCAAATTCCTTTTCTTTAGCAAATTGCAATGCTTCTTCTCCGTCATATGCGCAAGTTACTTCCATTCCATCCTGCTCTAGACTAAAACGAATCCCTTTTACAATTAACTTCTCATCATCCACAACCAATACTCTTTTATCCATAAGCCATCTCCACTCATTCTTATCAATTCACACTAATAAAATCTTTCAATTTATCATAAGAACCTTCTTTGATACCCGGCACCTTCATAATATCCTCATTTGCATGAAACTCACCATTTTTCTCACGATAATCAATGATTGCTCTTGCTCTTGTACTTCCAATACCTGGCAACTGACAAAGAACTTCTTCGGCTGCCAAATTGATATTGATTTTTCCACCCGAGTCATCTTCTTTACTTACCTGCAACTCTTCCTGCTTTTCTTGCCACTGCGTAAAGTCATATATAATAATCTGTTGCCCATCTTCAAGACAAGACGCTTGATTAACATCTTCTATATATGCCTTATCTGTAAAACCACCTGCTTTTTCAATCAATTGATAAACCCTGTCACCCAATTGCATCTTATAAATTCCGGGACTTACAACTTCACCCCGCAAATCAATGATAATTTCCTGCGTCGAACAAATTTGATCTGTTGATTCCACTCCAAGATCTGTTTTTTGCTCCACATCCGTTAGTTCACTTGAAGAAAGCATGCTTAAATCATTTTGACTAGCGCAGCTAGTAAAAAAACAAATAAATATACAACTAATAATCCAAATAATCTTTTCTTTTCTATCCAACATAGCTCCTTTACAAATGTAAAAGCCCCTCTATGCTTTGCTATTTTATTGTATTCGAAAAACAAAAGAGACGCAAGGGTTAATCAAAAAAGAAAACATACTATTGTATGCTTTCCTCTTCATCAACGATTTGTATTGTTTGCTCTTCTACCTCAACACCTTGAATATGTCTTTTCATTTCTTCAGATAATTCCCTTAACGTTTGATTTGCGTCTGCTCCATTCCAAACTCTTGAGAATGCTATTTCTAGTTGGACCCAGAAATTACTTGTCTCTAGAAGTTTAATCATCGGCACAGAATCTTCATACTCAAGAAATGCTTGTTTTGCACTTATGTCTTCGCAAGTAAACTTTTTCTTAGGAGATAACTTACCTGTATACTGATATAACTCATCAGTCTCTCTCATCGTTAATTCTTTTGCAAACTCATTTGCCATTTCCGAATGGTTAGAATAACCATTTATTACAACACAAGAAGTAAGTGACAGACTTTTAGATTTTATATCCTTGGATACATCAGGCATAGTAGAAACTCCATAATCATATGCGAAATCACCTGTTTGAATGGCAATTTTTAGTTTGTCTATAACATCTGTCGTTGCAAAGGTAAATACTGTTTTACCATCTACAAAATCTTTTAAAACCGAATCATAACTGATTTCATGCGTATCAATATAGAAAAATTGGTTCAAACTCTGATAGAGCATTAGTGATCTTATTGCTTCTTCATTATAAAGATCTAATTCTTTCGTATTATCACCATGTTCTCCACCCACATTAAGCGCATTTCCGACAAAGAAGTAATTAAAAAAGATATCGGACACATCCCATTTCAACACTCCCTCCACTGTATCTGGAGCATCATAGTTGGATGCAAACTCAAGAATCTCATCCATGTTTCTAGGAATTACTTGTTGAATCATTTCTTCTCTTTGTTCAACGCTCACTTCATCTTTTGGTTGAGCATTGTCTTGATTACTAGATAAGGAGTCCTCTGGCATGTCTCCCTCGTCCATAGAGGCAATATCCTCCATTGCGGCTTCTCCCTCAATCAGGTCAGCCTCTTTTTCCTTCATAGCCTTAGCATATTCATATAAGTACGTTTTATTATATACAAATACTGTCGTTTCAAAAAACAATGGGTATCCTACATAGTGTTCTTTGTAGGATACTGCTGAAAGTGCAGTGTTTACAAAGGTTGACTTCATCTTCTCACGATCTTCAGAATCAACTTGCTTGGCTAGTCCTGCTAAATATGCCTTTTCCAAACAATCATTACCTAATATATATAAATCTGGTGGGGCATCTCCCTCTTTTGTTGCTCTGTTAATAGTTTCTAAATATTCTAATCCCGAAACCAAAACAGGTTCTACCTCTACACCTGTCTGCTCATAATAGTTCTTTGCTTCCTGCTCAAAATAGTCTTTCATTTTATCATCGGTATACCACAATACTAGTTTTTTTTCTTCACCCAAGAGATTCTCACTAGAATTCTTCTGATCGAAATAACTGGCAGAGAAAAACAATATTCCCAATAGTAAAAGCGCAATGATTGCAGAAATCATACTGAATTTATGTTTCAATTTTGTTGACCACCCTTTCTAGAGAAGTATTCTATCATTACAAGCATTTCTTTAAAATAGTTACCATTTTATCAACATCTTCTTTGTTCACAATGAGTGGTGGCAAAAACCGTATAACATTTGCTCCAGCATTAATGAGTATAAGTCCATTTTCAAGCGCTTTTTCAATAATCATTGAAACATTATCACTAGCAACCAACCCCTGCATCAAACCTTTTCCCCTACGTTCAACAAAAAAATCATAGTCCGAAACAAATTGATTAAGCTGTTCTTCTAAATAACAACCAACTTCATTCACATTGTTTAGAATATCTAATTCTTCATATAAATCAAACACTTTGGATACAGCCGCAGTTGCAAAAGGATTCCCACCATATGTACTACCATGATCCCCTGCCACAAGAGATGCATTTGCAAGTTTTTCATTTAGTAAAAATGCACCAACTGGAATTCCGCCTCCCAATGCCTTTGCACATGTCATAATATCTGGAACAACATTATACTCTTGACAAGCAAACATCGTACCTGTACGACCCATACCACATTGGATTTCATCTAATATCATTACAATATCCAAATGATCGCACAATTCCCTAATTCCTTGCAAAAATTCTTTTGACGCAGGATATATTCCACCTTCACCCTGAACCGTCTCAAGTATAATTGCACACGTCTTTGGTGTTATCATTTTTTTGACAGAATCCAAATCATTATAGGTCGCAAATTTAACTGTTCCAATCAAAGGTTCAAATGCTTCCCTATATTTTTTGTTCCCCGTTACCGCCAATGATCCCATCGTTCTTCCATGAAAAGAGCGCTCCATAGCAATTATCTCATAATCATTTGCAGCTTCTTTTTGATACGCATATTTTTTTGCAGCTTTTATTGCACCCTCAACTGCTTCCGTCCCACTGTTTGTAAAAAAAACTTTGTTCATCTTCGAAGCAGCTATGATTTTTTTACCTGCTTCAATTGCAGGTACATTATAATAATAATTGGACGTATGTAAAAGTTTATCAATTTGATTTTTCAGTGCACTACCATAAGCTTCATTCTTATATCCAAGTGCAAACACACCAATACCTGAAACAAAGTCCAAATATTCTTTTCCCTTTATGTCATATAACATCATTCCATCTGCATGGTCAAATACGACCTGGTACCGGTTATATGTATGTAGTATAACTTCTTCTGCTTGATCTATATATGTTTTCACAATTACTCCTTCTATCTAGCGTTCTGACACTTACACTAAATCAGTTGCCTCTTCATCTTCAATAATTGCAGTTCCAATTCCTTTGTTTGTAAAAATTTCTAATAATAAGCAATGTGGTATTCTACCATCTAAAATATGCACTCTTTTCACACCATTTTGAATTGCATCTGTGCAGTTATTTAATTTTGGTAACATTCCTCCACCAACAATACCATTATCAATCAAGTCCTGCGCCTCACTTGCGGTTAGTCTTGATATAAAGGAATCTTTATCATTAATATCCCTGTATAAACCTTCAATATCAGTTAAAAATGCTAGCTTTTCTGCTGACACCGCTTTCGCAATTGCACATGCAGCATCATCCGCATTAATATTGTATGAGCAGAAATCTTCCCCGAGACCAATTGGTGCAATAATTGGTAGAAAATCTTTTTCTAATAAATCGAATAGTAAAGAAGGATCAACCACCTTTATATTTCCTACGAATCCAATATCTTCACCACAGGAATACTTCTTTTCAGCAGTTAGGATTTTACCATCCTTGCCGCTTACTCCAACTGCTTTTACCCCAAGTTCCTGAACCATCGTTACCAATTGCTTATTTACTTTTGATAAAACCATTTCAGCAATTTCCATGGTCTCTTCATCTGTTACTCGAAGTCCGTTTACGAATTTAGGCTCTTTTCCAACTTTTTCAACCCACTTACTAATTTCTTTTCCACCACCATGTACAATAATTGGCTTAAATCCAACCAATTTCAAAAGTGCGACATCCTTAATTACATTTCTTTGAAGCTCATCATTGGCCATTGCACTTCCACCGTACTTCACTACAATAATTCTTCTGTTAAATTTTTGAATATATGGCAATGCTTCAATCAATACCTCTGCCTTTTTTAAAACTTCTTCCATGTTATTTTCCACTTGTTCTCCTCCAAAACATTTCATTATGATCTATAATCTGCATTTATTTTAACATAATCGTAACTCAAATCGCATCCCCATGCTGTAGCACTCTGGTTTCCAATATTCATATGGATATGAACGGTCACTTCATTTTGTGACAAAATATTTGTTGCCACTTCCTCACTATAATCCGTTGCTACTCCCTCTTTGAAAATTTGAATTTTTCCTGCTTTTGATTCAAAAAATAAATCTACCTTGTCAGGATTAAAATCAGCTCCTGAATATCCCATCGCGCAAAGTACTCGACCCCAATTTGCATCATGTCCAAACATTGCCGCTTTCGTCAAGGAAGAACAAACTACAGATTTTGCTAGTTTTTTAGCGTTTTCAAGAGTATCAGCCCCTTCAACTTTTGTTTCAAATAAGATCGTTGCACCTTCTCCATCCTTCGCTAACATCTTCGCTAACTTTGTATTAACATATAAAAGTGCCTCTTTAAAAATATAGTAATCACTATCTTTTTCAACAATCGTTTCATTTAGAGCCAATCCATTTGCCATTAGCAAGACTGTATCATTCGTAGATGTATCCCCATCCACTGAAACCATATTGTAGGTATCTTCAACCGTCTCAAGTAAGGCTTCTTGTAATAGCTCTTTGGATATTGCAAGATCTGTTGTTACAAATCCGAGCATGGTGCACATATTTGGATGAATCATTCCAGATCCCTTACACATTGCACCCATACGAACTGTTTTGCCTTGGATCATAAATTCTACGGCAACTTCTTTTGAAAATGTATCCGTTGTCATAATTGCCTTAGCAGCATCATGCGCGTTAACATTTGAACTATTCTTAATTTTGGCTAGTCCTTCGATACCTCTCACAATTTTCTCTATTGGTAACTGCATCCCAATCACACCTGTAGACGCAATCAAAACCTCATCCGTTTTAATATTTAATGCATTTGAAGCTGCACTTGCAGTCTCCTTACAATACTCATAGCCCTGTGCACCAGTACAAGCATTGGCAACTCCCGAATTAACAACGACTGCTCTAGCAGCACTTGAATGAGCAACAATTTCTTTGTCCCACATTACACATGCTGCCTTCACAACATTTGTTGTAAATACACCTGCAACTGCAGCCGGCTCTGTTGAATAAATCAATGCCATGTCTTTACGATCCTGGTACTTAATATTTGCCTCATAACCAGCTGCTTCATATCCTTTTGCTACTGTTACACCACCACTAATTTCAACCATACTTAGTCACCTCTATATTTTTAATTATTCTACTATTTTTGTCTGATTTGATTCATTGAGCGACAGCTCATAATAAAACACATCGTCTCTTTTTGTCCATTCAAGCTTATTCCAAAAAGCATTACCAATCTCATTTCTTGTAAATGCAATAATCGAAATTTTATTGATTTTCTCTTTCTTTAGTTTTTCTACACATGCATATACCATTTGTTTTCCAATCTTTTTTTTTCGGCAAGATGGTGCAACGCAAACATGATATAAACTTGCCCTTCTACCATCATGTCCACATAGAATTGCTCCCACTATTTTCCCATTTTCTTCAGCTACTACTGAAAGTCCTGGGTTACGATCAATAAATCGTTCCACCTCATCTTTAGAATCATCTACTACGCGCAAGGCAAATCCCTTTATACTTTTCCACAATTGATATACCTCTTCGTAATCCGATTTTAACATGCTACGTATTTTCATGGTTCCTCTTTTCTGAATTCAAAAGTAGATGACGTGAAGTGTCATTTTAAACATTCCTTTTAATAATACAACAACTACCTTATAATCTCAAATTCTTTTTCTTTATGGTTTGTGTCAAGTAATCGTTGGCAATTATTTTTTGTTTTTCAAAATGATATAT
>CAZWNX010000056.1:5346-14132 GCA_964635395.1 uncultured Lachnospiraceae bacterium | reverse complement strand
CAAAATGTAAAATAATAAAACAAAGAAATCAGAATTCCTAAGATACCACCCATCAATACTTGTAATGGAGTGTGTCCGATGAATTCTCTCAATTTATCTTCAGGAGATTTAAGATCACTTCCCATATCAGAGATAACCTGACGGATTTCGTTGAGAAAAATGGATTGTTTACCGGTTTCCTGACGAACGCCGATTGCATCATACATAACGACAAGAGCAAAAACGGTTGCAATAGCGAATTCAAAGCTGTTATAGCCATATTGTAAGTAGGTTGCAGTTGTCAGAGCACATACAGTAGCGGAATGCGAACTAGGCATTCCACCGCCACCAACAAGGCGTTCAGCAACAAAGCGACGTGCCATTATTAGATGGATAAAGGTTTTAATGATTTGTGCAAGAGCCCATCCGGTGATGGAACTTACCAATAGAAAATTTAAATTTACAAGATCGCCAAAGCAATTGATGTTCATAAGATCAAGATGTCCTTTCGTAGATCGCATTTTAAGCACTTCTAAAAGTATACCATCCCCACCACAGCATTACAACCGAGATTACGCATTTTTTACGTGGTTTGGTACCGTTTATTACCAAGTCTTTCGATATTGTTTGGGAGTCAGATGTTCAGAACTTCGAAATGCTTTAATGAAGTAGCCTGCATCCATAAATCCACAGAGTAAACTGATTTCCTCAATGCTGTGACTCGAAAACCGTAGAAGATTTTTAGCGTGCGAAATTCGCTTTTGCTGCAGGTAGTTTGAAAAGGATATTCCAATTTGTTTGCGGAATTCTCTCGAAAGGTGGTACTTACTGATGAAATATTGGTCAGAAAGAAATTCTAAAGTGAGTTTCTTGGAAAAATTTGAGTCAATATATTGACGAATCTCTTCCATTTTAGTTGAAGAAGGAGTGGGACTTTCTTTCTCTAGTAATTTCTGCTGCAACTGTGAGGAAAAGCATAGTGCAATTAAATCGGTAATGGTTTGGTGGCTGAGAATTTCCTTGATGGTATTTTGGGATAAGTGCAAATTGTAGAGGGTATGAAGTAAACGCTCAAATTCGGCAAACGTTTGGGGGTGAAATAAAAATGGAAATCCCTGCTCTTCATAGGCCTGATAAAAGGCATCCGATTCTTTCCCATAAAAGTGAACCCAGGATAGTTCCCAGGGATCTTCAAGGCTACTCTCGTGTGCGTATTCGTGTTTGCAATGAAGATAGATGCAGTCCCCTGATACAATTCTATGCTTTGTTCCTTTGTAAAACAGATGCCCACTTCCTTTGGTTACAATAAACAGTAAATAGGAATTTAGATTTGTTCGACGGCTGATATGGGGTTCGATACTTTGCAAGGAACCGGTTTCTTGGACGTATAAATAATGCTCCCTGGCAAATGTGGAGGGAGTGGCAAGAATTCGCTTGGAATTGAAATTGGGATTCACATTGGGATTCGAATTGGACATGCGTATTCTCCTTGGCAAAAAACAACTATAATTATAAAAAAGTATAAGAAACTGCCTTAAAATAAGAATTTGTAGGTTAGCAATATTTTACCATTTATACGCAAGATTGTCTATTGTAGGAGCAAATAAATAAGAGTAAAGTGTTTGGTGAAGCGTAAAGTTTATGAAGAAGAGACGCCATAGTATGGAGGAAGAATATGAATAAAGTAGCTTTGGTAACAGGAATTACAGGTCAGGATGGTTCTTATCTGGCAGAATTTTTACTTGAAAAAGGATATGAGGTACATGGCCTCATTCGAAGACATAGCATTACGAATACGGAGAGAATTGACCATTTGTTAAACTCACCATTTCATAAGGTAAAATTATTTTTGCATTTTGCAGATGTGACGGACTCAAGTAATCTAATGCGTCTGATTGGGGAGATTAAGCCGACAGAAGTATATAACCTAGCAGCACAGTCCCATGTGGGAGTATCCTTTGATGTTCCAGAATATACTGCAGAGGCAACCGGTGTGAGTACGCTCAAATTGCTAGAAGCAATTCGTGTAAATGGTGGTAATTGCAGATATTACCAAGCATCTACATCAGAACTTTTCGGTGGCATTCCAGAGACTGCACCACAGAGTGAAAAGACACCGTTTTATCCAAAGAGTCCATACGGAGTGGCAAAACTGTATTCGTATTGGATTACTGTAAATTATAGAGAATCCTACAATATGTTTGCCTGCAATGGTATTTTATTTAATCACGAATCACCAAGAAGAGGTGAAAACTTTGTTACCAGAAAAATTACTCTGGCAATTGCCAATATTTTAGCCAAAAAGCAAAGTATCTTGTCGCTTGGCAATATGGACGCCAAAAGAGATTGGGGATTTGCAGGGGATTATGTAGAAGGAATGTGGATGATGCTTCAACATAATGTACCAGGAGATTATGTATTAGCAACCAATGAAACGCATACTGTTAGAAGCTTTGTGGAAGAAGCATTTGCCTGCGTCGGAATCACGATTCGCTGGGAAGGCACTGGAGTGAATGAGAAGGGATATGATGCAAAAACCAATACGTTGTTAGTGGATGTGAATCCAGAGTACTATCGTCCAGCGGAGGTGGAATTCCTATGGGGAGATCCAACACTTGCAGAGAAGACCCTTGGATGGACGCGAAAAGTTAATTATAAAGAACTTGTTAAGATGATGATGGAAGCAGATGTGTTAGCGGCTACAGGCCTCACTTTAGAAGAAGTGAAATGTGCAGAAGGTATAGGGATGTAAGGATGAATAAAACAGATAAAATATTTGTTGCAGGACATAGGGGATTAGTAGGTCGCGCAATTGTAGATAATTTGCGAGCAAAGGGATATCAGAATATAGTTGTTCGAACAAGAGAAGAACTTGATTTGCTGAGTCAACAGAGCGTGCGCGATTTTTTTGAAAGTGAGCGTCCAGACGTAGTGGTTTTAGCGGCGGCGAAAGTGGGAGGAATTCATGCTAATCAGACCTACCCAGCAGATTTCGCTTACGAGAATCTTGCAATTGAATGTAATGTAATCAAAAGTGCTCATGATTTTCAAGTTAAAAAACTACTCTTTTTGGGAAGCACCTGTATTTATCCTAAATTGGCCCCACAACCAATTCCAGAGGATGCGCTTTTGACAGGGCTATTAGAACCAACGAATGAGGCCTATGCCATTGCTAAAATTGCAGGTCTGCTAATGTGTAAGTATTATAAACAACAATACAAGGACGAGTTTATCAGTTGTATGCCAACGAATCTCTATGGACCGAATGATAATTTTGATTTGGAGGGTTCGCATGTATTGCCAGCAATGATTCGTAAATTTCATGAAGCCAAGATAAAGAACGAGCAGGCTGTCACTTTGTGGGGAAGCGGAACGCCACTTAGAGAATTTTTATATGTAGAAGATATGGCAGATGCATGCGTCTACCTGTTGGAAAATTATGATGGTTTAGAGCATGTCAATATCGGTACGGGGGTAGAGATATCCATCAAAGAATTGGCAAACACCATTCAAAAGATCGTGGGATTTGAAGGTGAGATTATCTGGAATGCGGATATGCCAGACGGTACCCCAAGGAAATTAACGAATGTGGACCGTTTACACAGCCTAGGATGGAAGCACAAAGTGGATCTTGAAGAAGGAATACACTTATCTTATGAGTGGTTTTTGAATCACTATGAGGATGCAAGATTATAAGTTTGACGAGCATAAAGGAGAATTCCATGAATAAATATGGAGTGATAATGGCAGGAGGCGGTGGAACAAGATTTTGGCCTCTGAGTCGAAAGGAAGAACCAAAGCAGCTTTTGAACTTAAGTGGCAAAGAAGTGATGGTTAATGAAACAATTGACAGAATTTCACATTGCATTGCGATGGAAGATATTTTCATTGTTACCAATCAGGTTCAGGCAATGAAAATGAAGGAAGTGACCAAAGAGCGACTTTTAGAAAACCATATCTTAAGCGAACCAGATGCAAGAAATACAACTGCCTGTATTGGATATGCAGCTATGGAAATTGTGAAAAAGTATGGTGATGGCGTAATGTGTGTATTGCCTGCCGATCATTTTATCAAGGACCTTCCTGCCTATAAAAAAGTAATGGACGCGGCTATTGATCTTGCAAATCAAACAGATCAGCTGATTACCATAGGAATCAAGCCAACGTATCCAGCCGTTGGATATGGATATATTAAGACCAATAAAGCTAGCAAGTCACGCATCGAGGGACATTTAGAATCAAACTATTACACTGTGGAAGAGTTTGCTGAGAAACCAGATGTTTATAGGGCGAAAGAGTATCTAAACAGTGGAGAATACCTTTGGAATAGCGGTATGTTTGTGTGGAAAGCCTCTGTTATTTTGAAGCAGATTGAAGATCTCTTACCAGATGTATATAGTATTCTTGCTCAAATCGGGGATTCTATGAATACGAAAGAGGAGCAGGCAACCATTGAAAATCTGTATCGGACAATTCCCAAAATATCCATTGATTATGGAATCATGGAGAGGGCGAAGAATGTGTTGATGATGGAAGCCGAGTTTGGGTGGAATGATGTAGGGAGCCTTGACATGCTAGCACTTATGAAGGATGCTGACGAAAATGGCAATGTATTATATGGAGAGCAGATTAATTTAGATACCAAAGATTGTATCTGTTATGCGAGTAATCAGTTGATCGCGACAGTGGGTGTCAGTGATTTAATTATTATTCAGACAAAGGACGCCGTGTTTGTATGCGATAAAAATCGTGCACAGGATGTGAAATTAATAGTGGATGAGCTAAGTGCAAGAGGAAAAGACGCTTATTTATAGGCGTTGGAGGATTAATATGAAGTGTTTTGTTCTAGCAGGAGGTAGTGGAGACGCATTATGGCCTTTGTCAAGGAAGCATTATCCTAAGCAGTTTATGCATATTTTAGAGGGTCGTTCACTATTTCAAGAAGCAATTGCGAGAAATCTACCGTTTTGTGATCAGTTCTATATTATTACGAATCAAAAGTACGAACATATTGTAAAAGCGCAGTTGCAAGTTTTTCAAAAGCTGAATTATACCTGCATTTTAGAAGAGGTGGGCAAGCAAACAGCACCGGCTGTATATCGTGCCTGCATGGAGATGACAGGGGATGAAGAAGTATTGGTAGTTTCTACGGATCATTTGGTTCTAAAAGGGGATTATAATAATACAATCATTGAGGCAAGAGAAGAACTAGTACGAGGAGAAATGGTGGTAGTGGGTTGTCCCATTGATGCAAATCAGGTGGAGGGTCATGGTATTTTTGTTCATACGGACCGCACAGTTATTGATTTTCATGAAAAAGTATCCTCTAATTTCTATACAATGAGAGATTACTCGATTGATAGTGGAATCTTTCTTATGCATTCGGATACTTACAGGGAGGCTTTAGAGACCTACTATAAGGGCTTTCGAGAAATCTATTTAAATACACCCAAGGAGATTCCAACACTCAGTGTTGGGCGAGCAATTTTTGAACCCTTTGCAAGGGATGGGAAGTTAAAAGTCGTCATTGCGAAGTTTAAATGGTCAAGAGTTCTTGATTTAGAGGCTTTGAGTGATTATGTGAAAGACTCAAAAGAATACCAGGTTATTAAGAAAGACTGTGATCAGGTCACGATTATCAATGAAAATAAAGATCAGTTTATTGTGGCAAATCAGTTGCAGGATTTGATTGTCGTCAATACAAAAGATGCAATGTACCTTACCAAGAGGGGATCTAGCGAAGCCATACGCCAGGTTATGAAAGAGGAGTTTTCTTCCTATCAACGACAATTTGAAGAAGGTGACGTATTCTATGCTTCCTGGGGAATCAAGGAAACTTTGAATAGGGGAAATGGGTTTGTGGTTAAGAAACTCACTATTTTTCCAGGAAAAAACTTGAGTACGCATCTTCATCACAAGCGAAGTGAGCATTGGTCCATAGTCAGTGGTGTAGCAACAATTACAATTGACCAAGAGACCAGGAATTATGAGCGTAATCAAAGCATCTTTGTTCCGGTGGAGGCAGTTCATACAGTGAAAAATGAATCTGCCAAAGAGTTGGTGATGATTGAGGTAAGTGTCGGGGAAAGTGCGCAGGCATACGAAAAAGATCTTGTCTTTGTAGAAGAGGTTGAAAAACCAATTCCAGACATGATTGAGTTAGAACCGGTTTACAAAGATTATTTGTGGGGTGGAAATCACTTATCGGAGTTGTTTGGAAAAAAGTCCACACTCCCTTGCATAGCGGAAAGCTGGGAATTGTCACTTCACCCAGACGGAGAGACAGAAATTGTTGGTGGCTTTTCGGAAAAAACGTTGAAGCAACTATTGCAAAAAGCCGGAAAAAAAGTGCTGGGCTGGAAATGTCAGCCGTTTGAAGAATTCCCGATTTTGGTTAAATTTTTAGATGCTAAAGAAGAATTATCCATTCAGGTTCATCCAGATGATAATTACGCATTACGAGAAGAGCATGAGTATGGTAAAAATGAAATGTGGTACATCCTTGAGGCTTTAGAGGGTGCATATGTATATCATGGATTTCGTGAAGAAATTACGCCAGATGAATGTTTGGAACGAATGAAGAATGGGACAATACATGAGGTACTCAACAAAGTTTACGTCAAAAAAGGTGATGTGATTTTTGTAGATGCGAAGACAGTTCATGCTGTTGGAGCAGGAATTGTCTTGCTTGAAATTCAACAAAGTTCCAATGCAACCTATCGAATGTATGACTATGATCGATTAACGGATTCGGGTGAAAAAAGACAACTTCACTGGGAGAAGGCACTTGCAAATATTGAGTTTGCCAAAACAACACCAGTTTCCAATGCTCCTATTTTCAAGGTTTTGGAAAAAGGGTATCGATTGTATGAACTAGGAGAATGCAAGTATTTCTCTGTTTCACTCTATGAAATAGACGAGTTTGCACAAATAAATTTAAATGATACGTCTTTTTCAGCAATCACCGTGATTGCAGGGGAAGGAACTTTTCAGATAGCAGGGCAGCAAATGAATGTTACAAAGGGAAAGAGTTATTTTGTAACAGCAGGCAATAAAGTGTTAGAAATTACTGGAAACTGTCAACTGATTTTGACAAAGATTTAGCTTGAAACTTGAATAATCAATGAAAATTAACTATAATGGGATTGTCTTTTGAAAGACAAAGGAAAGGAAGACCGCTTTATGGCAAACAAAGAAATTAAAATTGGAGATTACCTGATTACAGAACATAGCCGTCCTTACATGATTGCGGAGATCGGAATCAATCATAATGGAGATATGGATATTACGAAGAAACTAATTGATGCAGCAAATGCAACGGGTTGGCATAATGTAAAATTTCAAAAAAGAAATCCACTCTTAGCTGTACCAGAAGCTCAAAAATCTGTAATGCGTGATACGCCATGGGGTCGCATGACCTATTTAGAGTATAAGTATAAAGTAGAATTTGAAAAGCCAGAATATGATATGATTGCGGCTTACTGTACGGATAAAGGAATGAGTTTTTCGGCTTCTCCTTGGGATATGGATAGTCTTGAATTCATGCTTCAATATGATATTCCATATATTAAAGTAGCATCTGCAAGTAATGGTAGAGATGATATGATTTCGGCAGCAGCAAAATCAGGGAAACCAGTGATTCTATCAACTGGAATGACAACCATGGAAGAAGTGGATCATGCTGTTTCCATTTTGGAAAACAGTGGGAATGGAGACTATATTCTATTACATACAAATAGTGCGTATCCAGCTCCAGTTGCTGATTTAAACTTACGTATGATTCAGACTTTGAGAGATCGTTACAATTGTTTAGTAGGATATAGTGGTCACGAAGTGAATCTTGAGCCAAGTATTGCGGCAGCAGTTTTAGGAGCTTGCGTGATTGAACGTCATGTAACGTTATCCCATGACATGTGGGGCAGCGATCAAAAAGCAAGTCTTGAAGTACATGCAATGGATATGCTCAATAAAAGAATACAGAATGTTTATGATGCTTTGGGAACCGGAGAAAAGTACATGTCAGAGTCTGAAGCGATTCAACGTAACAAACTTCGTACTGTATAAGTACCTATTGATTCTATAAACAACAAAGGCAGGGTATGAACAGATGGAAAGATGGATTCATTCCCTGCTTTTAAAGTTGGGTATTGAAACAAAACAGGATTTTCTACAACTTATGCTACAAGTCATAAAGTTTGGTATTGTTGGGTTTGTGAATACATTTCTAGCCCTATTCATTTATCTGATTTTACTGAAACTAAAGGTGTATTATCCAGTTGCTCTTGCAATCGGTGAGATTACAAGTATTTTTAATGCATATTTTTGGAGCAATCGTTTTGTTTTCAAGAAAAAGAGTGGTCAATCAAGGAATCATAAAGTCGCAATGCTAAAAGTATTTGTAATCTATGGGTTCACATTTCTATTAGCAGAAGGATTATTAATCCTAGAAGTTGAACGACTACAGTTCCCAGAAGATTGGTCTGCAGTGGGCAATTTGTTGATCACAGTCCCTATTAATTTCTTGCTAAACAAATTTTGGGCATTCAAAGATTCCAAACAATAATTCCAAACAATAATCAAAGGAAAATGGTGGCAATGACAGAGCTAATCGTAATTGTAGCACTCACGCTCTATTGTTTAAATGCAGGATTCGCTGTGAGTGAATTGGTTCATAGGCAAACCGAAGATGGGTTATCAGGAGCGTTCTTACGTGGAGTAGGAGTTCTTTTGGTGCAGTTGCTATGCAGTTATTTGGGAATCAGCATTCTAAACAAAGGATTTGAAAGCTATTTAGTGGTAATGAGTTT
>CAZWNX010000056.1:0-5246 GCA_964635395.1 uncultured Lachnospiraceae bacterium | reverse complement strand
GCATCGGCAGTGATGATTGTGGCATTTTTTATTCTATACTATGAACCAGCAACCAATGGGGATTTCACAGTGGAGATCACACAATCCATTCTAGCAACCAAGAACATACAAACCAATACATGGTTAACAGGACTAGGAAATAGTGCCCTAGAGCGAGAGATGACGAGCCATCAGCTGCCTGCTTTTTATGCATTTGTATGTTGGGTGTTTGGTGTGGAAGCTTACAACCTTGTTTGGAGGGGAATACCTGTGTTCTCATTGTTGATTTACACAGCAATTATGGGACAGTGGAGTAGATTCTTTTTTACCCACGATTTGGAATCTTCAACACCTAGACCAAGTGGAACAATTAAATTATCCCCAATCTTTCTTCGAAGTTTGTTGGTGGTTGTTAGTTTAATGATTCTTTTATTTATGGATTATAGTTATATGGCTTATGGATATCGTTTTTTGCATGCGGGGTGGCAGACGAAAACGTTATTGACCCATTTAGTGATCCCGTTCCTTACGCTTTGGGTGGTATCCGCTCTACAAACCAGTATTCAGAAACGAGGCAAACATGTTGAATCAACAGGCGCTTGAAAGTGCAATGAAGTTAATTGTTCAGACCGTTCAACTCTTAAAACTGAATAATCGATTTTTTCCACTTGCGATATTGGCACTGTTATTCTTGCTGATCAAAGGAAATCGCAAGGAAAAAGTATTTGCACTAACGCAGAGTCTAGTGGCAGTGTTCCTTGTTTGTAATCCAATTGCAGCAAATGCAATGGTACGGAAAGTTCCGTCGCTTGCGTTTGAGTATTACTATGTATTTGCAGCTTTGATGATGAATCTGATCATTGGTTTAGCGGTACTAAAACTAATCCAAAATCTTAGCACAAATCAACAGATTCTAGCAGTGCTTGGAACGTTATGGATTATGTTACTTTTGTCGGGAGTGTTGCCAAATCGATGCGTCGATATTGAAACGAATCAGAGTGCTAAGAGTCAGCAACAAATCTATCAAAAGGTAATCGCAAGAGTAGAGGATACTGTGAAGATGGATGAGAGTGTGAGTAAGCCAAAATGCATTAGGGTGATCATGCTTGCTCCCTATGAAATTACAAGTGCATCAAGAATCTATAGTAACCAAATCAATGTTTTATATAATAAGGATATGACGCAGGTTCAGCCAAAGACAACGCAGGATTTATATACCCAGGAAATCGATGATCTTTGTGAACAAATGTGGTCTGAAGAGCCGGACTATTCCTATATTATTCCAACTGCTTCCAAATTAAATTGTTCCCATATTGTACTGGTGCAAGAGCGGATGAATGAACAAGCAATTCGCCAACTTAAAGAAGCAGATTATGAAGAAGTAGATGTTATAGATGCTTATGTTATTTATCAAAGAAAGAGGACATCGTGAATTCAAAGACCAGACTTACGATTTTCACTCCTACTTTTAATCGAAAGAAGGAATTAGAAAAAGCATATCAGGCACTTTGCAACCAAACGAATCAGGAATTCATTTGGCTCGTTGTGGATGATGGTTCAACAGATGGAACAAGGGACTATATTGCAAAATGCATTCAGGAGGAGCGCATTCAAATCACCTATGAGTATCAGCCAAATGCTGGTAAAATGAGGGCGCATAACCGTGGAGTATCCCTGTGTCAAACATTATTATTCACATGTATTGATTCGGATGATCATTTATCGGAACATGCAGTAGAGGATATTTTGACGATTTATCACGAAGTGTTTTGTTTAGAACAGGCGCAGGGGCTTGCTGGAATCATTGCGTATCGAGGCAAATCCGACACACAAACCATGTTTGGAGAAGCATTTATTATTGCCGATACGCAAAGAATCAAAGAGTATCGTATGGATACATTGTCAGGGCAATATCGCAAAGGTTTCAAAGGAGAAACAACACTTGTATTTTTGACTGAAATTTTACGAAAGCATTTGTTTCCAGAGTTCGAGGGTGAGAAATTTGTTCCAGAAGCAGTCATTTACGATCAAATTGATTCCAATTACCAAATGCTTTTATTACCCAAAGTGCTTACAATCTGCGCCTATCAAGAAGATGGATTGACGCGTTCGATTCAAACATTAAGAAAACAAAATCCAAAAGGCTGGTATTGTTATTATCAAGCTAGGATAGAAGGCTTTTCTTTTTATAGAAAAAGAGATAGAATACTATTTTGGAAATATATTGCCCATGGTGTTAACTTTGCAAAACGTGCGGGATGCCCTGCTAAAGAATATAAGAGCTGGAAAAATGTTTCATTCCTTGATTTGTTGGTTGGACGTGTTCTGGCATTTGGTTTACGAATTGTCAAAAAGTAATGATTTTTTGTATAATTAAGGTATGAGTAGGATATGCGAGAGGAAAGAATACAATTATGAACAATCAAAAAGAGACAATGAAAAGAATTGTTACGATTTCAGTTGCACTAATTAGCGTGATTCTGCAAACGTTATGTGCATACTACGTATGGATAGAGTATTATAATAAAATGATCCTGAAGGCTTTTTGGTTTAAAGGTCATTTTTTTGTAATGATTATTTATATAATTGTATTATTGTTCTTCACAAAAACTTTTGGTGGTTTAAAAATAGGATACCTGAAACAGGGTGAGATTCTATTTGCGAGTATTTTGGCAAATATATCCGCAAACTTTGTGTTTTATTTGGAACTTTGTTTGCTGAAGTATGGATTTCCCAATCCAATGTATTTGTTGATTGCTATGGTGGTCCAAATTGTAATGATTATCATTGTTGTATTAATATCAGGCAAGAGCTATTATGCAATGTTTCCTCCTTATCAAGTGCTCCTTATTTATGATGGTGATTCCTTAAATGAGTTTATGAATAAACTCATCACTAGAAAAGATAAGTTCGAAATATCCAAAACCATACATATAAGTGTTGGACTTGAGCAGCTTGAGCGTGAAATTAAGCAGTATACAGCCGTGATGCTCTGGGATATACCAAACGATCAGAGGAATGATTTGTTTAAAATCTGTTACACAGTAGGTGTCAGGATTTATGTAATGCCTAAGATTTCGGATATTATTTTGATGGGATCTGAGACCATGCACTTTTTTGACACTCCGCTTTTGTTAACGAGAAGTAATCCCCTAACATTTGAAGAAAGACTTATTAAAAGGGTTATGGATTTGATTTTATTGACAATCATTGCAATTCCAGCAGTGCCAATCATGCTTGTTGCAAGTTTGATTATTAAACTCCAAGATGGAGGAAAAGTATTCTATACCCAGACAAGATGTACAAGGGGTGGCAAGGAATTCAAAATCTATAAATTCCGTAGTATGGTAGAAAACGCTGAAAAAGACGGGGTTGCGAGGCTTGCAACAAGTAAAGACCAAAGAATCACTCCATTCGGGAAGTTTATTAGAGCAACTAGAATTGATGAATTACCGCAGCTAATCAATGTATTAAAAGGTGAGATGTCCTTTGTGGGACCAAGACCAGAGAGACCGGAAATCATGAAGGATTATGAGAAGCAGCTTCCGGAATTTCAATACCGATTAAAAGTGAAGGCGGGACTAACTGGATATGCACAGGTTTATGGAAAGTACAATACAACGCCATATGATAAATTAAAGTTGGATTTGTTCTATATTGAACAGTATTCTTTTAAACTAGATCTTGCATTACTTATTCAGACTATTAAGATTGTATTTACACCGGAAAGCACCCAGGGAGTCGGTGAAGGGAAAACAACAGCAAACAAGTAATCATAAGGGGAAAAAGCATGAGCGAGAAAATGAAATTAGTAGTATTTGGAGCAGGTGGATTTGGAAGAGAAGTGATGTGGGCTGTAGAGCGTAACCATGAGTTTTGTAGCCAGTATACAATTTTAGGCTATGTGGATGATATTGAAGATGACTCAAATCTGAAACTAAATGGTCATACAGTTGTAGGAAACACCCAGTGGTTACTTGAACAAGAGGATGTGGCTGTGCTTGTTGCAATTGGAAACCCTGTGACAAGAAAAAAAATTATTGATCAATTACAGACGAATCAAACATTAACTTACCCAACGTTTATAGCAAGTGATGTTTTGATGTCAGATTCGATTACCCATGGTGTGGGCTGTATTATCTGCTCAGGTAATATTATGACAGTGAATATTGAAATAGGTGATTTTTGCATCATCAATTTAGATTGTACCATTGGTCACGATGCTGTACTTAAGGATTTTGTGACACTTTATCCAAGTGCCAATATTTCTGGCAACGTGTTGATTAAAGAAAATAGTGAAATAGGAACAGGAACCCATATTATTCAAGGCAAAACCATTGGTAGAAACTGTGTCATTGGTGCGGGTACTGTTGTCATTAAAGATATATCTGGAGGATGTACGGCCGTAGGGAATCCAGCAAGAATTGTATCCAAAAGAGGAGATTTATCTTGAGTAAAGATATCGTTAGTATAGTAATTCCGGTATATAATGTGGAAGCTTTTATTTGCGACACAATTAGCAGCGTTGTAAATCAGACATATCAAGATTGGGAACTAATATTAGTGGATGATTGTTCAACAGACCAAAGTATGAGTATCGTGAATACATATCGTGAAGAATTGTTGGGTCAAAAACGCATAGAGATGGAGCAAATTCATACGATTTCGTTGGAACAAAATAAGGGCGCGTATTATGCGAGAAACATTGGTGTCAACGAGGCAAAAGGAAGATATATATGCTTCCTTGATTCGGATGATTTATGGAAACCGGAGAAATTGAATCTGCAAATCGAGTTTATGAAAGAGACGAAAGCAGCATTTAGTTTTACGGCTTATGAATTTGCCGATGAAGGTGGAAATGGAACTGGAAAAGTTGCAAATGTACCTAAAACATTGTATTATAAGCAAGCGTTAAAAAACACGATTATATTTACGAGTACAGTGATGTTTGATTTAACCAAAATAAGTAAGGAATCCATACAAATGCCTAATATTCCAAGTGAAGATACGGCGACCTGGTGGACAATACTAAAAAGTGGTTATCAGGCATATGGCCTAGATGAAGTGTTAACGTTCTATAGGAGAAGCAAAGGAACCCTATCTTCCAATAAATGGCAAGCAATTTGTAGAATATGGAATTTGTACCGTAAAATTGCAGAGCTAAACGTGATACAGAGTGCTTATTATTTTTGCCACTATTCAATACGAGCTACGATCAGGAGATTGTAATGAAATTAGACATTCTATTATCAACAATGCATATGAAA
>CAZWNX010000055.1:9199-14193 GCA_964635395.1 uncultured Lachnospiraceae bacterium | reverse complement strand
GATAAACGCTGAAGGCATCTAAGCGTGAAGCCCCCCTCAAGATGAGATATCCCAAAGCAAGCAATTGTGAGTAAGACCCCTTGAAGACGACGAGGTAGATAGGGCCAAGGTGTAAGCATAGCAATATGTTCAGCTGATGGTTACTAATCGGTCGAGGGCTTATCCAATCGGAGATAGGTTATAGGATGGCTTATCAACAAACATTTCATTTCGGATTCGGTTTTGAAGGTACAAAACCAAATATAGAATATACTATAACTTATTCCAACTAGGAGTAAGTTTTTTTATATTGAAATATATGATAGAATTGCATAAAAATCTGTATTTTTTAGAGAGCTTATGATATAATCTGACTATAAAAAAGAAAAAATTTTGAAAGTATAGAGGTGAACTGTATGGATTCAAAAATCTTGCTTGAGAATGGAACAAACGAGTTAGAGGTACTGGAATTTATATTAGATGGTAATTCATACGGAATTAATGTAGCGAAAATTCGTGAAATTATACCGTTTCAGGGTGTGACACCTGTTCCTAATGCACATCCGAGTATTGAAGGTATTTTTATGCCAAGAGATGTAATGATTACTGCCATAGATTTAAAAAACTGCTTACAACGAGGACAGTCAGATCCTAAAGGATTGTTTATTATTACAAACTTTAATAAGCTCGATATTGCATTTCATGTTGATCAGGTGATTGGAATTCATCGAGTATCTTGGAAAGAAATCATTAAGCCGAATTCGACAGTGAGTAATGCGGACGAGGGAATATCAACAGGCGTTATCAAAATGAATGACAAGTTAATTATTATCCTTGATTTTGAAAAAATAATTGTGGATATTAACCCAGAAACGGGACTGAAAATGACTGAGATAGATGCTTTGGGTGAGCGTAAAAGAAGTGATATTCCGATTTTAATTGCAGAAGATTCTCCACTTTTAAACCGTTTAATTGTAGATTCTTTAAAGAAGGCAGGATATCATAATTTGATCCATACTGAAAATGGTCAAGAGGCGTGGGAAGTAATATCGGATTGTAAGAAAAAAGGGATATTGAAAGAGCATGTTCAATGTTTGATTACGGATATAGAAATGCCAATTATGGATGGTCATAGATTAACAAGACTAGTAAAGGAAGATGATGATACAAAAGATATCCCAGTTATTATTTTCTCTTCGTTAGTAAATCAAGAAATGATGAAAAAGGGTGAAGCATTAGGTGCAGACGCTCAGTTATCGAAGCCAGAGATTGGTAATTTGGTACGTGTGATTGATAAATTAGTATTATATAATGAATAAGTATAACGAATAATATATGAAAGAGACTTCCTTGGAAGTCTCTTTCATATATTATTAGAAATGATAAGCTAGTTTTTCAAATTGATCAATGGGTAATGGTTTTGAAAAATAGAATCCTTGGGCCATATCACAACCAATGGTTGCTAAATATTCGAATTCATTTTTTGTTTCAACACCCTCAGAAATAACGATGATATCAAGTTCTTTTGACATCTTAATAATATTAGAAAGAATGATTCTTTCACGTTTTGTGTCCAATCCTTTTTTTAAGAATTCCTTATCTATCTTGAGAATGTCAACAGGGATGTCTTTGAGTAGGTTAAGGGATGAGTAACCTGCACCGAAATCGTCCATGGATACTGAAAATCCTTCCTTCTTGAAATCGATAACAGCGGTTGTGATTTGAGTAGTATTTTCGAAAAAAGTTGATTCCGTAAGCTCAATTTCCAAATAGGAGGGTGAAACATTGTGCTTTGATGCTATTTTCTTAAGTCTTGGTAAAAAATCATTACTTAATAAGTGCTGCTTTGAAAAATTGACAGAGATTGGGAAGGTTTTATTAAAGAGTTTGATCCAATAACTCATATGACGGCATACAGATTCAAAAATATAATAATCTAAGTCGCATATAAATCCATTGCTTTCAAAAAGTGGTATAAATTCAGAAGGAGTTATTAGTTTTCCATCAGAATTTATCCACCGCGCTAATGCTTCAGCTCCAACAATTTTGTTGCTAATCAAATCATATTTCGGCTGATAATAGACAACAAATTCACCACTGTCTATTGCGGAAGACATGGACGCTAGAATCTTTCGCTCGCTTAACACCTTATCTTGCAGTTTGCGGTCGAATAATTTGTATGGAAGTGCTTTCGATTGTTTTGCTTCACGAAAAGCGATTGTAGATAGTTCAATAATTTCAGTTGTCATTAATGTTGTGTCAGTTACTAAGTAAATGCCATAAGTAAATTGGATGGACTGATGAATTGATGGACTTTCATTTGTAGATAAATAAATATGAAATTGGTTTAGTAGTTGAATGAGTTCTTCAAGGCGCTCTTGGCGTAATAATAGAAAAAAATTATCGCCACCTAGTCTTGATAGAAATTCGTGCTTAGATAGAAAAAAAACGATTTTATTTGCAATTTCAATAAGAGCAACATTTCCAATTTGAAATCCATACTTCAAATTTATTAATTTGAAGTTATTAATATTTAGGAAAACTCCACAATAATCAAGTGAATTCTGTTCAAGGATGATTTCGTCAAATTTTTGAGAGATGCCAATTAAATTGTACGCTTTCGTAAGCGGATCAAACAGATGGGTTTCAAGTAGTTGTTTGTGCATCTCAAAATGATTCATAAAAAAAGTGATAATATTTATGCAGGTATTCACTTTAGAAATTGTTTCTTCGTTGAAAGAAGTATTGCTATTTGATTCAAGGCAATAGTAATAGAATTGTTCGTTTGAATAATAAGATTTAAGATATAGTGCAAATTTGCAATGATTGAGCTGCTTTTCATCGTCACAAAGATATTGTTGATTACATTCAAGGAATTTTTGGAAGGAAAGAAAATAATCATAGGTATATGAAGGGGAGTGCATTGGAACAAAATAGTCAAATAAGGATTCGGAGATAGAGTTGAAATTATAAATTGAAATATGAACGAGAGAAAACTCGTTGCATAGAATTGATAAAATAGAATTGATTTCAGATTGCAAATCGGATGTTTTAAAAAGCAAATTAAAAATTGTACTTTCAATTGAATCCCCTAAAGCTGCTTCAAAGTTATTTTGGTGTGTTGACATAATAACCTCCTATATTTTGTCGTGATTTACATAATACTATATCAGAAATCAATTATACTGACAATAGTTACAAAAAATATTTAAAAAAAAAAGAAAATAGTGACAATATAGATAAAAAGAATTAAAATAAAATAAATAAATATGCATGAAAGAAGCTTGCGTGATATAAAAATTAGTGCTATAATGATTTAACATAATGACAATATAGTAAGAGTGGACTCCTCGGTCCACTCTTTTACATTGTTTTTAGTTTTGTTTTCTAGAAAGGATAAATCAAGAATGGCAAAAAAAGAATCGTATGAAATGCGAACTGAATCATTATTACAGCCTATAATAGAATCGCAGGCATTTGAGTTGGTGGATGTAGAATATGTAAAAGAAGGTGGAAACTGGTTTTTACGTGTCTATATTGATAAGCCAGGAGGTATTACAATAGAAGATTGTGTTTTAGTGAGCAGAGAAGCTTCTATATTATTAGATCAAGAGGATTTTATTGAAGAAACCTATACTTTTGAAGTGAGTAGTCCAGGACTTATGCGTCCATTAAAAAAGGACAAGGATTTTACTAGAAGCATTGGTAAATTAATTGAGGTAAGAACTTACAGAATGATAAATCATCAAAAGGAATTTGTTGGAAAATTGATTTCTTTCGATACGGGAGGCTTTGAAATAGAACTTGAAGACTTATCCCACATGACATTTGAAAAAAATAATGTTGCTTTGGTTCGCCAAGCATTTGAAGAATAATAGATATTAGGAGGAATAAAGGAAAATGAATAAGGAATTAATGGAAGCACTTGATATTTTAGAGAAAGAAAAAGAAATTAGCAAAGAAGCTTTGTTTGAAGCAATTGAGAATTCTTTGATTACAGCATGTAAAAATCATTTTGGTAAAGCGGAAAATATTTTTGTTGAAATTAATCGTGAAACCTGTGACTTTATCGTGTCTGCTGAAAAAGTGATTGTAGCTACTGCCGATGAGATAGAGGATTCGTGTATGCAAATTACTTTGGAAGATGCACTTCCTTATGACAAAAAAGCTGAAGTTGGTGGTAGCGTAAAAGTTGAAGTGAAATCAAAAGAATTTGGAAGAATTGCGACTCAGAATGCAAAAAATGTAATTTTACAAAAAATCCGTGAAGAGGAAAGAAGTGTAATTTACAATCAGTATTTTGAGAAAGAAAAAGATGTGGTAACAGGAGTTGTACAACGATATATAGGAAAAAATATTAGTATTAATCTTGGAAAAGCAGATGCAATGCTGAATGAGACAGAACAAGTAAAAGGTGAGGTATTTAAACCAACCGAGAGAATAAAAGTATATATCATTGAAGTGAAAAACACGACTAAAGGACCTAGAATTTTGGTTAGCCGTACACATCCAGAATTGGTGAAACGCTTGTTTGAGTCAGAAGTTGCGGAAATTGCAGATGGAACAGTTGAAATTATGAGTATTGCAAGAGAAGCAGGAAGTAGAACCAAAATGGCAGTATGGTCTCAAAATCCAAACGTTGATCCAGTGGGAGCATGCGTGGGGATGAATGGGGCAAGAGTGAATTCAATTGTTGAGGAATTACGAGGTGAGAAGATTGATATTGTGTGCTGGGATGAAAATCCTGGAAACTTCATACAAAATGCCTTGTCACCTGCTAAAATAGTTGCTGTCTTTGCAGATCCAGATGAAAAAACTGCAAAAGTAGTGGTTCCGGATTATCAATTATCATTGGCAATCGGAAAAGAAGGACAAAATGCAAGATTAGCAGCAAGATTAACTGGGTATAAAATTGATATCAAGAGTGAAACGCAGGCAAAAGACGCAGAAGGTTTCAGATATGAAGATTATCTTGATGAAGATTATGATGATTACGAGAATGATGAGTATGCAGA
>CAZWNX010000055.1:7672-9099 GCA_964635395.1 uncultured Lachnospiraceae bacterium | reverse complement strand
ATGAAGATTATCTTGATGAAGATTATGATGATTACGAGAATGATGAGTATGCAGAAGAGCTTGAAGAGGATAGTGAGGAATAATGAATAAAAAAATTCCATTGAGACAATGTATTGGATGCGCGCAGATGAAACCAAAGAAGGAAATGATGCGAGTGCTTAAAGATCAAGAAAACAATATTGTCTTGGATTTAACTGGTAAAAAAAATGGAAGAGGAGCATATCTTTGTGTTTCCAAAGAATGCTTGCAAAAAGCAAGAAAGAGCAAAGGATTAGAACGGTCTTTCAAAATGGCGATATCGAATGAAGTATATGATGCTTTGGAAAAGGAGTTCTATGAATCTGACAAATGATAAAGTCTTTTCTTTTATTGGATTAGCGACAAGAGCCAGAAAGCTTGTAAGTGGAGAGTTTTCAACGGAAAAAGCGATTAAAGAAAAGAAGGCGAAAATAGTAATTATTGCAACAGATGCATCTGAAAATACCAAAAAAAAGTTTCGTAATTCATGTTTATTCTATCAGTTAGAGTATTTTGAGTATGGAACAAAAGAAGAATTGGGTCAGTGCATGGGAAAAGAAGCGAGAGCATCGCTAGCAGTATTGGATGAGGGAATGGCAAATGAAATCATTAAATATTTAAAGCGGTGATATGGAGGTAGTGGTTAAGAATGGCAAAAAAGAAAGTGCATGAATTGGCAAAAGAGTTAAATGTTACAAGTAAAGATATAATTGCGTATTTATCTGATCATGGAGTTGAAGTTAAAAGTCATATGAGTACATTGGAAGAGGATGCTTTAAAACTTGTTGGTCGCAAGTATAAAGAGCAAGAAAAACATAACCCCATAAATGTTGATAAAGAAAAAGCGAAAGAGGCTCAGACAAACTTGAAGGAAGAAAAAGAAAATGTAGTAGTTAAAGAAGAAACAAATCAAACAGATGCAAGTCAAGCAGATGCAAATCAGGCAGTAAAAAAGAAAAAAACAATTATTGTTGTAAGTAATCCTCAAAACTCTAAAATACAGGGAAAGGGAACGACTCAACAACCGACAAATCACAATAATAGTGCAAATCATAGTCAGTCTGGAGCGCAAAATTATAAAAAGCCACAGCAGACGAATCAAAGTAATCAACAAACAATCCATAGACCTTTGATAAAGCCTACTACAAAGCCACTTACACCTCAAGACTTTGAAAATATGAAACCAATTACAGTTCATGTGGATGATCATGTGAAAGTAAATGAAAGCCAAGCTCCAGTTGTGAAAAACGATGTAGTAACTGAGACATCTGTGAAGGTGGAAGATAAACCAGTAGAACGTCCTACTTTGTCTACAACTAGTAATCAGGGAAGTTACCAGAATCGTCCACAGGGAGATAGACCACAGGGAACATACCAGAATCGTCCACAGGGAGATAGACCACAGGGAA
>CAZWNX010000055.1:241-7572 GCA_964635395.1 uncultured Lachnospiraceae bacterium | reverse complement strand
TACCAGAATCGTCCACAGGGAGATAGACCACAGGGAAGTTATCAGAACAGACCACAAGGAAGCTATCAAAATCGTCCACAAGGTGACAGACCTCAGGGTGGTTATAATAATAGTTATAATAAGGACGGGCGAGGAGCTGCAGGGCAAAGACCAAACAAACCATTTGCGCCTGAAAGCCCAATAAAAGAAAACGAAAAGCATCGTGACGAAGAAAAAAGAAGAATTAATCAAACACAGGATCGCGATAAGAGAAGTAAAAAAGATAAAATATACGAGGAAGATAGTAATAAACTTGCAAACACAAGTAAAGTTGGAAGGTTTATTAAGCCTGAGAAAAAAGTAATGACAGCGGAAGAGGAAAAAATCAAAGTAATTACAATTCCGGATATAATTACAATTAAAGAATTGGCAGAGGCAATGAAATTGCAACCTTCAGCGATTGTTAAAAAGTTGTTTTTACAAGGACAAATTGTTACTGTGAATCAGGAAGTTGCATTTGAAACAGCAGAAGAAATTGCAATTGAATATGAAATTATGTGCGAACGCGAAATCAAAGTAGATGTCATTGAAGAATTACTAAAAGAAGATGAAGAACAGGATCATGTTTTGATGAATCGACCACCAGTAATTTGTGTTATGGGACATGTTGATCACGGTAAAACATCGCTTCTTGATGCAATTCGTAAAACCAATGTTACGGATCGTGAAGCAGGTGGAATTACACAGCACATTGGAGCATATATGGTATCGATTAATGGTCAGAGTATCACGTTTTTGGATACACCAGGACATGAAGCATTTACCTCTATGCGTATGAGGGGTGCGAATGCTACAGATATAGCAATACTTGTAGTTGCTGCAGATGATGGAGTAATGCCACAGACAGTTGAGGCAATTAACCATGCCAAAGCTGCTGGAATCGAAATCATTGTTGCAGTTAACAAAATTGACAAGCCAAGTGCAAATATGGATCGCGTTAAACAAGAATTGACAGAACATGGTCTGATTGCTGAGGATTGGGGTGGTTCAACTGTTTTTGCACCAGTTTCAGCCAAAACGGGAGAAGGAATCGAGCATTTACTTGAGATGATTATCTTATCAGCTGAATTATTAGAATTAAAAGCAAATCCAGACCGTAAGGCGAGGGGTATTGTAATTGAGGCTGAATTAGACAAGGGAAGAGGACCAGTTGCAACAGTGTTGGTGCAAAAGGGAACACTTCGAGTTGGAGATTTTGTATCAGCGGGTGTAGCACATGGTAAAGTAAGAGCAATGGTGGACGATAAGGGAAGAAGGGTAAAAGAAGCTGGACCTTCTAGACCAGTAGAAATTCTTGGGTTATCAGATGTTCCGAATGCCGGAGACATACTAATTTCACATGAAAACGATAAAAGTGCAAAAACATTTGCAGAAACATTCGTTTCACAAAATAAAGAAAAGAAAATCGAAGAAACAAAGAGCAAAATGTCATTGGATGATTTGTTTACCCAAATACAAGCTGGTAATCTGAAAGAATTGAACCTTATTATTAAGGCGGATGTTCAAGGTAGTGTTGAAGCGGTAAAGCAAAGTCTTGCAAAATTGTCAAACGAAGAAGTTGTGGTTAAGTGTATTCATGGCGGTGTTGGTGCTGTTAATGAATCGGATGTTATTCTAGCACTTGCTTCAAAGGCAATTATTATTGGATTCAATGTTCGTCCTGATGCAACGGCAAAAGCAACCGCTGAGAGAGAGGGCGTTGACCTTAGACTTTACAAGGTAATCTACCAAGCAATTGAAGATGTTGAAGCGGCTATGAAGGGAATGTTAGACCCTATCTTTGAAGAAAGAGTAATAGGACATGCAGAAGTTCGCCAGATCTTTAAGGCATCTAATATTGGAAATATTGCTGGTTCCTTCGTACTAGATGGTAAATTCGAGCGTGGATGCAAAGTACGTATTCACCGTGAAGGTAAGCTCATATTTGAAGGCAAACTAGAATCATTGAAGAGATTTAAAGATGATGTGAAAGAAGTTAAAGCAGGTTATGAATGCGGTTTAGTATTTGATGATTATGATCAAATGCAAGAACTAGATGTTGTTGAAGCATATATTATGGTAGAGGTACCACGCTAGAGAGGTAGAGCATGAGAAAAAATAGTGTTAAATCCACTCGAGTAAATGAGGAAGTGTTGAGGGCGTTATCAAGTATTTTGCGCTTTGATCTTAAAGATCCGAGGGTTAGTTCTCTGACATCAATTCTTGCTGTTGAAGTTGCTCCAGATTTGAAAACCTGCAAAATATGGGTTTCTGTTTTAGGTGATGAATTACAGCAAGAAAAGACCTTGATTGGATTAAAAAGTAGTTGTGGATTTATTCGCGCTCAGTTAGCAAAAAAAGTAAATTTGAGAAACACTCCAGAATTGACTTTTATTATGGATCACTCCATTGAATACGGAGTTTCTATGTCAAAGCTAATTTCAGATGTTAACGAGAAAATGAATTTGGAAAATAAGGACGGCGAGTAGTCAAGGGTAGGGGTGAAAATGATTAATATTATTGAGTTGTGCAAACATCAGAATTCGGTATGTATCACGGGACATGTGCGCCCGGATGGGGATTGCGTTGGTTCTTGTTTGGGATTGTATTTGTTTTTAAAAAAGGCTTTGCCAGAATGTAAGGTAAATGTTGTTTTAGAAGAATCCACAGGTTCATTCGCAGGACTAATGGGATATGAAGAAATTCTAAGGGCAGATGAATGTACAGAACCATTTGACGTGGTATTTGTCTTAGATAGCACGCTTGAAAGATGTGGAGAAGCCCATTCTTTTGTGGAAACTGCAAAAATGGTTATTAATGTTGATCATCATATAAGTAATACGGGAAGTGGAAATGCGAGCTATATCGTTACGGATGCAAGTTCAACGAGTGAACTGATTTACGATCTGATTCAAGTAGCAGATCCGCAATTACAATATATGTGTGAGGATATTGCACAAGCAATTTACATGGGGGTTGCGCATGATACGGGAATCTTTCAGTATTCCAATACATCTCCAAAAACATTGAGAATGATTGCAGATTTGCTTGAATACAAATTTGATTTTTCGAAATTAGTGGATGAAACTTTTTATGAAAAAACATATTTGCAAAGCCAGATTACGGGTAGGGCAATTCTTGAAAGTATACGATTTATGGATGGAAAATGTATTGTTAGTGCGATTGATCTTAAAATGATGCACTTCTATAATGTAACGTCTAAAGATTTTGAAGGGATTGTGAATCAGCTTCGAATTGTTAAAGGAGTGGAATGCGCCATCTTTATGTATGAAACAGAGCGTTTTGAATACAAAGTCAGCTTACGCTCAAAAGGGAAGCTGGATGTTTCAAAAGTAGCCACCTATTTTGGTGGAGGTGGACATGTTCGAGCTGCTGGTTGCAATATGAAAGGAACCTTCCATGATGTTGTAAATAATCTTTCAAAACAAATTGCATTACAGATGGAGGATTGAACGAATTGATACAAAGAAATGGTTTTCCATATAATGGATTATTGAATGTATATAAAGAAGCGGGCTACACATCACATGATGTTGTAGCCATTTTGCGTGGTATACTTAAACAAAAGAAAATTGGGCATACGGGAACGCTCGATCCAGACGCAACCGGTGTCCTACCGATTTGCCTGGGGAACGCAACAAAGCTTTGTGATTTGATGACCGAAAAAAAGAAAGAGTATCAAGCGGTTGCAGTTCTTGGGATCGTAACGGATACGCAGGATTGTAGTGGTAAGATACTAGAAGAAAAGAACGTAAAAGTATCTGAAGGTGACATCATAGAAGTTGTAAATCAGTTTATCGGCGAAACGACTCAAATACCACCAATGTATTCTGCTTTAAAAGTGAATGGGGTCAAACTTTACGAATTGGCGCGAAGGGGTATTGAAGTGGAAAGAGCGCAAAGGGGTATTGTAATTGATGAAATGGAAGTGTTGAATGTTGATTTAGAGCATAATCGTTTTGAAATTAGAGTATCTTGTTCAAAGGGGACCTATATTCGGACACTCATCCATGATATGGGACAAGCGTTAGGATGTGGCGCTAGTATGGAACGTTTGATTAGAACTAGATCCGGAGAATTCAAGGTAGAAGATGCATTTACAATTCAGGAAATCAAAGAATTAGTTGTAGCAGGCCAATTGGACGAAAAAATAGTAGCTACGGATCATGTGTTTATAGAGTATAAGGGTGCATTTGTTTGTGAAGAGTATCACCAACGACTTGAAAATGGAAATACGTTGAAACAAGACTATTTATTTGGAGATGATGATTATTGTAATCTAAAGGATGGGGAGAAAGTTCGTATTTATTCTCATTTAAAACGATTTTATGGTGTGTATGAGTTTGTTCAGGATAAGCGAGAACTTAAACCTTATAAAATGTTTTTTTAGTAAAGGTTAGAAACTTGGAGAATAGTCATGGAAATAATAGAAATAAAAGAATTTGCAAAGATAAAAGATAAAACAGCTATTGCAATTGGTAAGTTTGATGGGATACATTTGGGTCACCGTGAATTAGTCAGACAAATACAAATGGCAAAAGAACAGCAGTTAAAAAGTGTAGTGTTTACTTTTTCACCCTCCCCGCTTTCCTTTTTTTCAAAAAATCCAGTAAAAGAGTTAACAACTAAAAATGAGAAAAGATGGTTTTTTGAGAAAATGGATGTAGATTATTTGGTGGAGTATCCATTTGATGAAGAAACGGCGCAAATGACTCCAGAGTCATTTGTAAAAGATATATTGGTTGCTAAGCTAAATGTTGCCCTCGTTGTTGCGGGAGATGACTTGAAGTTTGGTAGAAAAGGGATGGGAAATGACGCCTTACTCCAAGAAATGGCAGAAGAATTTGGTTACGAGGTTCGAATCATTGATAAGCTTACAAATCACCAACGGGAAATAAGTTCTACTTATGTGAGAGAATCTTTGTCAAAAGGAAATATTGAGCTAGTAAACGAACTGTTAGGACAGTCCTATTTTGTGCAAGGAATTGTTCAAAAAGGCAGGCAGATTGGTAGAACAATTGGTTTTCCAACAATGAATATTCATCCAGATCAACAGAAATTGTTACCTCCTTTTGGGGTTTATTTTTCAATTGTCTGTGTTCGAGGAAAACGGTATTTTGCAGTTACTAATTTGGGATTGCAGCCTACAGTAAGTGACGAAAAACAAGTTGTGATTGAAAGTAACCTGTTTGATTTTCATGGCGAATGCTATGGAGAAGAAGTGGCTGTAGAGTTCATTCGATATCATAGAAAGGAAAAGAAGTTTCCAAATATTGAGGTACTTAAGAACGAAATATGGAAGGATGTGGAGTCTGCGAAGGCCTTTTTCAAGGTAGATTAGTGGGAGTAGTGTATTGTGGATAAAAGCAATTGACAGTCAGGAAATAGATTGGTATAATCGGATTGTAACATTTTGTAACAATTACGTAACATCTACAATCAGAAAAGGACAATTCTATGTTAAAAAATAAAATTATAATTGTTGGCGGAGCGAGTTTGGTATTATCACTTTTAGTTGGAACACTAACCTATGCAAAGGCAGTTCAGTTTATACCCAGCTTAAATGCAGGTGTTGCAGAAGCACTTGATGATCCACAGGAGGCAGCAAGTGAGCAGACGACGGCATCATCAGAGGCTTTACAAGGAGAAGAAACGGTATCCGATAACAGCGAAAGTATGCAGCTGACAGCAGGTGCAGGTGATATGGTGGATACAATCGTTACTAGCCTGAGTGATGAGGATATCGCTTCGGATAATGAGGATGAGGATAATGCAGGTGCGAATTATGGTTATACACAGCTAGGGATAGCGTGTGTTGAAGATCATTTGAATGTTCGTGCAACAGGTGATCCTAATAGTAAATTAGTAGGTAAAATGAGTGATGCGACAGCATGTGAAATTCTTGGTGTTGAGGGTCAAATGGCACATATTACATCTGGTAGTGTTGAAGGGTATGTTAGCCTTGAATATTTGCTGACAGGCGAAGAGGCAATAGCAAGAGCGGACGATGTAATTCGTAAACTTGCAACAGTTAAAGCAGATGGTTTGAAATTAAGAACAAGTGCGGATATTGATAGTGAAATTAAAGGAATGGTTCCATACGGTGAGGAATTACTTGTAATAGAAGAAGTTCCAGGATGGGTAAAGGTTCTTTATGATACCGAAATATGTTTTGTAAGTGCAGACTATGTAAGCGTTGACATGAAGTTAAAAACAGCTCTCAATATGAGTGAATTCCTCTATGGAGCTGGTGTATCGGATGTTCGTGTTGATTTGTGTGAGTACGCAAAACAATTTTTGGGAAATCGTTACGTGTGGGGTGGTACTAGTTTAACAAAGGGAGCTGACTGTTCGGGATTTACCCTTAGTATTATGAAGAAATATGGTGTGAGTTTACCACATTCGGCAGCAGCACAATCGAAAATGGGAACCAAAATTACGATGGCAGAAGCAAAACCGGGAGACTTGGTATTCTATGCAAAAGGTGGAAGAGTAAATCATGTAGCAATTTACATTGGTGGTGGACAGGTTATCCATGCTAGCTCTCCTAAAACGGGAATCCGTTACTCGAGTGCATATTATAGAACGCCTGTTGCAGTAAGAAGATTTTTGCAGGATTAGGTTTACAACGAAACAACATTGTGGTAAAATTGTTTGGTATGAATTATAACCTTTTCTCGGTTTTAGGATGCTCCGACCTAATGCCTGGTGAAGGCCAAATGAAAGAAGGAGAAAACAATGATTACAAAAGAAAAGAAAACAGCAATTATTAACGAGTTTGCAAGAACTGAAGGGGATACAGGTTCTCCAGAAGTACAAGTAGCTGTTCTTACAGCTAGAATTCAAGAATTAACTGAGCATTTAAAGAGTAACGACAAAGATCATCATTCAAGAAGAGGTCTTTTGAAAATGGTAGGTCAAAGAAGAGGTTTACTTGCATATTTAAAGAAAACTGATATTGAAAGATACCGTACTTTAATTGAAAAACTTGGAATCAGAAAATAATTGGTGGTTACAATTTAAAAATTAGGCGGATAGAAATATCCGCCTTTTTTATACCAGGTAGAAGTCGCTTCCGAGACCACTGAAAAGACCATTTGATGAGTGGTTTTTTCAGTAGTTTCGGCATCTTCTACCAAAACAAACAAAAGGAGAAAAGAACATGTATAAGACTTATAGCATGGAATTAGCCGGACGTACACTTAGTATAGATATCGGCAGAGTATGTGCACAGGCAAATGGAGCAGCACTACTGAAATATGGAGAAACAACTGTACTTTCTGCAGTGGCAG
>CAZWNX010000055.1:0-231 GCA_964635395.1 uncultured Lachnospiraceae bacterium | reverse complement strand
CCTCTCAGTGTGGAATATGAAGAAAAAATGTATTCGGTAGGTAAAATACCTGGTGGATTCAATAAAAGAGAAGGTAAGGCTTCTGAAAATTCAGTTCTTACCTGTCGTGTTATTGACAGACCTATGCGTCCGTTGTTTCCAAAGGATTACAGAAATGATGTTACACTGAATAATATGGTGCTTTCTGTAGATCCAGAAAACAGACCTGAGCTTTTGGCTATGATTGGATCA
>CAZWNX010000054.1:9526-14372 GCA_964635395.1 uncultured Lachnospiraceae bacterium | reverse complement strand
TGTGAATGCATTCATGCAATAACTCTTGCGCTTCTTTTGAATAACAGAAAATTCCCTCACCATCACCCCAGCGATTCGATGCAAAAAAGAGTGCCATTGCAAAAAATTCTTCTCCATCAGGTGCTGGTCCATATGAATTCTTTGTTCCGTCCAAACCACAGGACCATGCAAAGTAACCTTTATTTTCTCCCGAATCCATGTACATATATGTTTTGGTCCACTTCCAAATTCTGTCGAACTCTTCTTTTTTATCCATTTGAACACAGAACATCATTCCATAGGACATACCTTCTGTACGCACATCATTATTGCCCGTGTCCGTCATATATCCCATATCTTCGCCAATTGGGTAGTAAACTCTTACTCCTTCTGGACCATAGAACAGTGCTTGAAAAATATCATTCTTTTTTTGCTCTATTTCTAATTCGTCATATCCTGCCTGCGCAAACATATTACTATATTGATTCGTGTAAAAAGCTCCTTGCATGTTCATCTCCTATCTGGTTCTTTAAAACTATTAAATCTTATTCTTTAACACCACCGATTGTTAATCCAGTTACAAAGTATTTCTGTAAAAACGGATACAAACATACGATTGGAAGTATTGTAACAATTGTCGCAGCTGCTCTTATTGATGTAGGCGTTACTGCTCCTGCAGCGTTTTTCATACTATCAACACTACCACTTTGATTAGAAACAGATGCTAATAATTTCATTAACTCATATTGAAGTGTTGTAAACTTCGCATCCATACGATTGTATAACATTGCATCAAACCATGAGTTCCATTGATATACTGCAACAAATAGTGCAACCGTAGCATATACTGGTTTACATAATGGAGAAATAATTTTAATAAATATGGTCATATAGCCTGCTCCATCTAGCTGTGCAGATTCTTCCAAACTGTCCGGTAAACCAAGCATAAATGTTCTAATTACTAATACGTTAAAAGCACTTACCATTCCAGGAATTACATATACCCAAAAACTATTGGTTAATCCAAGCCCTTTGTATAATAGGAACACAGGAATCAAACCACCATTTACATACATTGTGACTACCCAGAAAAAGGATAACTGCGATTTAAATAAGAAACGCTTTCTACTTATAATATAAGCCAATAATGCATTTGCAAATAATGAAGTTAACGTTCCAATTACAGTCCTCAATACTGTAATATATGCTCCCTGCATTAAGTTCTGTTTCTTAAATACTGTTATGTAATTTTCAAATGACCATTTTCTTGGAAACAAATAAATGCCTCCACGAACACCATCGATTCCATCATTGAACGAAAGTGCCAATGTATTAAGAACCGGATATAACGTAATGAGCACAAATAGAAACATGAAAATTCCATTGCATACCATAAATATGCGATCCTCAACTTGATGTATTTTTTTACTATTTTTGGAAACTGAAACGCTTTGTTCTAAGTCAGATACAGCTTCTTTTGTTTGTTCACTCATTGTTCAGTTTCACCTCCTAGTATAATCTTTCTTCACTGGTTCTTCTTGCAATCACATTTGCAATTACAATCAGGGTAATACTAACTACGCTCTTAAACATACCTGCGGCCGTACCAAGCGAATAATCACTCTGGCTCACACCCCATTTTAGCACATAGATATCAATTGTATCTGCAACACTCTTAACAAGTCCATTTCCTAATAAGTACTGAATTTCAAATCCTGCGTTCAATACATTTCCAACATTCATTAAGAGCAAAATAATAATCGTTGCTTTAATTCCAGGCAATGTAATATGTTTGATTTTCTGCCATCTTCCAGCTCCATCAATGGATGCTGCTTCATATAATGTTGGGTCAATTGCCGATATCGCTGCCAAATAAATAATTGCATTCCACCCAGTTTCTTTCCAAAGGTTTGTAAATGCAACAATTGGCCAGAAAAACTCTTTATGTGCAAAGAAATCAATTGGTCTAGCAATAAAGTTCAGATTTACAAGAATTTCATTAATAATACCAGTTGATGACAATGCATCATGCAAAATACCAGTTACAATAATCATTGACAAAAAGTGAGGTAAATAAGAAATTGTTTGAATCGGTTTTTTGAAAAATTTATTTCTTACTTCATTCAAAAGAATTGCAAAAACAATTGCCATAACAAAACTTGTAACTAGATTCAATACACCCATTGCAAGTGTATTTCGAATCACCCTTATAAATGTATCATCCTCAAAAAGGAATTTGAACTTATCAAGTCCTATAAATTTTGAATGCAATAAGCCAGTTTTTGGCTTGTAATTTTGAAATGCCATAATCCATCCACCTAATGGCAAATAGTAAAAGACAAATCCATATACTACAAAGATCGCAGACCAAATCAAAAGGACGTATTGGCGCTTGATCTCTTTAATATTATATTTAGAATCCATATTCACTCCATTCCATAATAATAGCAGCCACAGTTGTTAGTAATAACCATGGCTGCCAATAATTATTTGCTTATTCTTCTTTCTAACTCAGTTTGCATTTCAGCCAAGAAATCTTCTGGTTTAGCGGTTGAATAGACATCCATATATTCAGACCATTTTTTATCAAAATCATCAGCCATAACAACTTGAGGTAACCATTCATGCTTGATTTCGCCCATCTTTGTCCAAGCTACTCCACCAGGTGTGTCTGTTGTCAATGTATTTGAGTATGACCACATTGGGAACCAAATACCTGCTTTATCAACTGAACCGATCATATCTGGATAAGTTGTAACTCCATAAGCATCAAAACATTTAACTACGTTATCATTTAAACTATCTAAGAATTCAACTGGTTGTTCTGCTGGTTGCATAGCATTTTTACCATCTCTACTTGTTCCATACCATAATGGGAAGTAAGAGTATGTACATAAATGAGATGCTTTATAACTTGTATCTGCTACTGTCATTCTCATGTCTTCTGTACGGTAGTACATTCCTTCTTCATCAACTGCGTAATCTACGCCTTCAACTCCCCAGAATCTTAAATCATGAATTTCTTGAGATAATACATCATTAATGAATTTGAATGCTGCGTCTGGATCTTCACAGCTAGTTGTTACTGCGATACCACTACTTGGATTTAATTGAGCTCCAGGAGTATACCATTGATTTTCCATTCCTTTATCAATTGTAATTCCAAGTGGAACATAGTTACATCCTTGATTATCTAATCCTTGTTGTTTAAATACATCATTTACTGTGTAAGCGAAGTTCCACCATTGGTCAACCATACCAAGAACGCGTCCTGTAGAAAGTTTTGCAATGTATTCGTCATAAGTCTGTGTGAATGAAGTAGGATCTACTAATCCTGCTTTGTATTCAATGTTTAATTTTTCAAAATATCTTTTTGCAACATCGGTTGTATTGTAATCTTCAACTTTTAAAGTTTCAGGATTAACAATTACAGATCCATCGTTAGGATTTCCAGCCAAGAATAGAGGTGGATTTTCTAAACAGAAGTATCTCCAGTCATCACAAAGAATTGTGTAAGGAATATTTTCTGTTCCATCTGCCATTGTAGGATTTGCTGCTGCATAATCTCTTAATAAATCAAAATATTCATCTAAGCTTTCAATTTTTGGATATTTAGCCCATTCTAACACTCTAACCTGAATCCAGAATGCTTCTCCACTATGTGTTGTTGTTTTTGATTCTCCATACACTTGATCAAATGGGTTCATCCAGTAGATGTGGCCATCTTCTTGACGGAATTCTTCCCAATCTGCATCTGAATAAAATTCTTTAATGTTAGGATATTTTTCAATATATTCATCCCAAGCAACTAATGCACCAGCATCATATAATGCTTGCATTCCGTCACCACCGTTAATAAAGTCAGGATATTCTCCTCCTGCTATAATTGTTCCAACTGCTTCATCTGGTGTTTGTCCAGCTAACCAGGTTTCTTTAACTTTTACCCCGGTTTTTTCAGCGATCATTTGCTGAATTTCATTGTCATCATTAATTTCTGATCCAGGTACTGCAAAAAAAGCTGTGAATTCTTTGATCTCACCAGTTGCTTCTGTTTCTGTTTCAGTAGCGTCGGTAGATCCTCCCTTGTTTTCAGCACTCTTTGCGCATCCCATTAACATACTTGCTGTTAATGATACAACTGTCAAAAGTGCTATAATCTTTTTCATTTTCACTTGTCTATCTCCTTTCGATTTACTTGTACCTTTATTATATTCATCCAACCAATATAATAAAACCGATAAACTCTATCTCATATACCGATAAACTCTAGTTCATGATTTTTTATCACATCTCATGATTTTTCGTGATCTAGCATTTGACGCCGGTACTTTGCTGGTGCAACGCCCTTTTTTTCAATGAATTTGGTAATAAAGTAATCTAAGTCCTTATATCCTACTTCTTCTGCAATATGACTGATTTTAAGATCTGTCTGAATTAATTTATACGACGCTTTCTCAATCCGAAATTCACTTAAATAGTCTTTAAATGATACTCCGTATTTTTTACGAAAAATTTGTCCTAAATAGGAGCTATTCACGTAGTATTTCTGGCTCAATCCTCGAAGTGTTAAGTTTTGGGCATAGTTTTGATGGATTTCTTTTTCAACTTCACCCAGTATTCCTCTTGAAACATTTTTTCGAAGCTGAATAATATAATCAGCATACTCATTTGCGAATTTCGTTAGATGCACCCTGCTTCCACGATTAATTCCTCTTTCAAAAGTGCTTTCACTAATATATCGCATAACTTCCTCTTGATTAATTCCTTCATCCTGTTCTACAGCAAGGTAAATCAACCGAAATAGGAGGTAATTTGTGTTAATTGCAATGTTTTTTTCATTGAATCCTACACGCTCCATCTCATCAAA
>CAZWNX010000054.1:0-9426 GCA_964635395.1 uncultured Lachnospiraceae bacterium | reverse complement strand
CCCGCTATAAAAACCAACTCCATTCCAAGTTCCTTTTGAAGATATGCAAGCAGGTTTTCTAAATACTCGTTATTCTCTTGTCCTCTTTCTTTTGCCATTTTTTGACAAAATACAAACCCTAACATATATTCGCCTTCAGATTGAATATACTCTAGTATACAGCAATCAGAAAATTTTCCTAAATAGGTTTTACACTCCTGATATACTCGTTCAATTTTGTGTAAACGTTCCTCATCCTCTAAATCATCTTCCATCATAATATCATTTGAGTAAATGTGAACATATCTCATATGCGATTCATTTTCAAAAATAGGATTCTGTACGATAAAATCATCTAATTGATGATCATCAAATTTCCCCGACAAAATGGTTTTGAAATTGTGCTCATTATAAATTCGCTCCATTTCTTTATTCTTCATTTCTCGGGTTTCTAGCTGTTCGTATTTATGAGCAATTTCTCGAATTACTCTTAGAAGTTCTTCTTTTTGTACGGGCTTTAAAAGATACTCTGTACAAGAAGACCTGATTGCACGTTGCGCATAGGCAAAATCACTATACCCACTCAATATGATGAATTCCAATTTTGCTTTTGTCTTTCGTACTTCTTCTAATAACTCAAGTCCATTCATTACAGGCATCTGAATGTCTGCAACAATAAGCTCCACCTCATGCTCTGCTAAGTAGTCCATTGCCTCCCTACCATTGTAAGCAATATGAGCTACTTCATATCCTTCATCCTTCCAATTTATAATCTTGCTAATTCCCAATGCTATAAATGGCTCATCATCCACAATCATCACTCTTAACATGTTAGATTACCTCTTCTTTTGAAAGCATATGGCTTGGTATTGTTATAATCATAGACGTACCTACTCCTACTTCACTTTCCAGTACAAATTTGGCTTCTTTATTGGTAACCATCTTAAGTCTCAAACTCGCGTTCAATATACCAATATGGTTACTTTCTTTAATGTCTTCTAAACAGCAATCGTTCATACGCTTATTTAAATCATCCACATACTCTTCTTCGATTCCACATCCTGTATCTTCTACCTCTAGAATTAATTCATCTTCTGTTTGATAGGCTCTGACAAATATTTTGCATACTCCTGCCTTATTTCCAAGTCCATGTACACAAGAATTTTCGACAAATGTAACTAAGCTTAATTTAGGAAGATAATACTGTTCACAATCTGGATGAATCGTAATTTCAAAATCCAGGCGATCTCCAAATCGATATTTTTGAAGCAATAGATAATTCTCTATAAATCTTGTTTCTTCTAAAATTGTTGTGAAATCGCCTTGCCAGTCCACATTTTTACGTACTAGAACGGATAATTTTTCAATCATGTCTGCCGTTTCATTTTCTGATTTTAGGACACTGTGCATTCGAATGCTTTCTAAAACATTAAACAAAAAATGGGGATTGATCTGACTTTGAAGCGCCAATAATTCCGCATTTTGTTTGGCAATATCAATTTCTTGGCGTTCCATTTTATCTTTATAGACTGTTTTGATTAATTCATTTGATTTGGTTGCCATCCGATTATAGTTCTTCATTAAGGACGCAATTTCATCTTTGCCATCTATATTTTGGATTAGTTGTAGGTCATCAGCTATGGACTCTTTGAATACATTACTGAGTAGACTTAAGCGATTTGTAAATGAGTTATTAATCAAATACATTAACAAAATCGGTAAAATTGTGTTAATGGAGATCATAAATAGAATCAGCGGGATTTCTTCCACTAATTTCAGTACAAAACTATCTTTTGGCCTCATCACCAATATTTGAATGGGTAATCCACTGATTGTCGTCTCCAATCGATATGCTGGTCGAATAGACGAATCCAAGGTGTCAAATGGTTGCGTATAGTAAGATAGCCCATCATTTGAAAGTAGAATTTGGTCTCCACTGCATACATATACCGGCATCGAATACTTACGATAAGTCAGATTTCTTACGATAGAATTATAGTCAATATCACACTTAAGATATTTTTCATATTCAGAATTATTAAAATAATTTAACTTTCGGATATAAGAAATTTGTCTTTTGGGTGTAGCAAACAGACTTTTATTATTGGAATAGTAAAAAAACAATTGCGCAGACCGATTTGTAGAACGGATTTTTTTCATCCATTCTTCCTCTTTGAATGCTCCAATTGCATAGAAATTTCCACTCGAAATAATCGATTTATTATTTGTATAAAAAGTAATCTTTGAATTTTTTGAGTTAAAACCAATCACCATTTTTTTCCGCAACTGATAATAGGAATCAAAAAAGATATTCGACGAATTATAATTTGTTTCAAGGAAATTATTCATATAGGGACTAATGTAAATCTGATTTACTAAAATGGTTACACTATCCACTGAATTCTTCAAATCATATAGAACCGAATCTGCTATGTTCTTCATTTCTGTACGATTCTTCTGTGTCTCTTCTCTCCATAAGATTCCTAATATCACGCTGTCTGTAATAACTAAAGGGATTAATACGCACCCAACAAATAGATAGAGCAATTTTTTGTGAAGACTAAAATCATTCAATTTAGATAATAATTTTTGTGCTATTTTTCGAATTACTTTTTGCATCTTTTTCCTCACTTTATTTTATCGTCTATTACCAAAATAACATAAAATGAGGAAAAGAAACAGTCATTGTCTTACTTATTCCTCGTCTACGTAACCAAATCCCAATATTGTAAAGCATAAATCTTCTTCACCTTTGACCATGGAAATTTCAACCTCATGAGTTTTTGATTTTTGTTCACGAAGAACAATTTTAGCATTCGAGTGCGTCCACCCAACTTCTCTCGAATCATAGATACAGGCTGTTTTACCATCCACTTTTATCTCTGCTTTTCCAAATTCTATTTGCCCTGAATCTTTAGGCAACACTACTAATAGCCTACAATTAATTTGCATCTTGAATGTAGTACGGTCTGTTTTCGCTCCTTGATACATCCAGTTGTCCGAAAACATTTTGCTTGGAGTCGTTTGATCATCTAACTCAATATACTGTAAGTCATGGTCCGATTCATCAAAATCTCCGCAGTCAATTTGAATATGCTCTGGCACTCGTGCTCGATCAAAATACTTGATTTTTTCAAAATCAGTACTTCTACAAGGAATGCTTATTTGGTCAATTCCCTTCAATAAATTTAGTAAGCAATCTGCCATCATCTGATGTCCAAGGTTAGATGGATGGAACATATCATAGAAAAACTGCCCCTTTGTAACAATTCTGCCCTGTTCATTACTTAAATAGAACTGATTGGTTACGGCGTTCTTAATACTTACCATTGGCAACTGATAGGCTTGTCCAATTGGAATCATTCTCTCTTGCAGATTATAATCATGAGCAAAAACAGAAAACAAAAGAATCACTGCTGGTTGATTTGGTGCGTTTAATATTTTACGAATCAATCCTTCATAACAATCTCCATCTGTCTCATCACCTTCATCATTTACCGCATACTCAACGATTACAAGATCAGGAGTTCTCGCTCCAAATTTCAGGACATCCTTGTCATAACGCACAACTCCCAATTCAGATGAGGTTCCACCAATACCGGCCTTAATAAATTCAATATGATCGGCTGAATCGTTTGTAAACGCATCCCTGATTCCACAAAATGTTCGATAGGCATAGCAATTCTTTGAAGACGGTACTGCGCCCGCACCTTGGGTAATCGAACCTCCAATAAAAGCGATGCTGACTGGATCATTTCGCTTGATTCTATCCACAATTTCCTTGATTTTATGATAATTTCCGTATTGAATCAAAGATTTTTGAATCATTTCGTGATAGGGCTCACTTGACTGATCAACTTCAAATTCCTCAACTTCAATCGGGCATTCTATATTTGACTTAAAATATAGTTTAACATCTACCGCTGCAAGTGAAACCTCCTTAGGAAATTGAAATACCAATTTCCCAACTCGATCATCATCTTCGGACCACGTAACTTCTTCTAATGATACTCTGTGCTCCACACCTGTTGGATCTACACTCATCTGAATATGGGTCCCGCTTTTATATGGATCTATTTTACCATAGACCATACATTCAAACTGGACAGGCTCTTGGCTTTGCATTCCATTCACGAATTCCGTAATTTCAATAGATACACCAATTGAATGAATCAGTTCTTTAAAGCCCTGCAAAGTTCCTAGTTTTGCTAATATCTCTTGTTTTTTCACACCACCAAGAATTTCTGCAGCATTCTCTATTCGGCCATCACTTAAATAGAATTCCCCAATAGAACGGCCAGGTTCTACTTCTACCACTTCCATTAATGTATTTTTTAAAATATAGAATCCGTTTTGGGTTTGAATTGGATCTTTAGGTGCTTTTAACTGTATGCTACTCATCTTTGGCCTCCCATTTATTTTGCTTAATTCGCCTACATTTTAGTATTTGACCATATTAGTCATGAATGCTCTCATATGCAAATTTTGTTATAACTGCTCTATGATTACTTGATTGATCACTCATATTTGAATTCGTTGATGTTGCATACACTCCAATTGTACATCCCACAAATCCGCCTGCAACCTCCGTTGATAAGTTCGCGATTGAACACTCTGATAGACTAATTTCCTGTTTCTCACCAACAAACAATTTTGCTGTAAGTCCATCGATTACCATCTGTAGACAAATATCACCATTTATTGTCTCAACATCACTCAGCACAACCTCTTTTAACACTTGGTCCCTCTTTGCCTGACAAAGAATCGTTGAAATTTTATCTTTTGTAATTTCAAGACACAAGTGGTATTCGTTACTTTGCATAAGCACTAGTCCCATTGCTTCTTGATCTTCTAATTCCGTTTTCTTAAAATGCGCACTTGCAATAAATTTGTGATGCTGTTGGCGAATAGACAGAAAGGATGGATTTCCTTCTTCCTTTAATAAATCTTTTCCAAATGTTAGTTCTAGTCCATCATCCGCAAACTTGTACATTTCGTCGGACGGATTGCGAAGTAATAAGAATTCATCTCCGATTTCTTTCATTTTTGTGAAATCATATGCTTTATTTCCATTTGGATATGCACTCTTACCATTCGTTTGGTAGGTATATGAATTCACGTCCTTCATAGGATCCCATGGATCAAGATCTATATTGACTTCTTCAGTCAAAATACCAACGCCTGCATTTACAACTGGCCAATCCTCTTCCCAGGTTACTTTCGCAAGGAATGTTTCACGTCCCATGGTTGTATATCCCATTAATGGTCTTACGGCTAGCATTACCATATACCACTCGCCATTTTTGGTTTCTACTAGATCACCATGTCCAACATATTGAATCGGATATGCTTTTCCAAGATGTCTATGAGTAATAATTGGATTTTTAGGATAATTTTCATAAGGTCCCCATACACTCTTACTTCTTGTAACTGCGATACAATGATCAGGTCCCGTTCCGCCTTCTGCATGTAAAATATAGTAATATCCATTCATTTTGTAGATATGTGGTCCTTCTGGCCAAATTACATTTTTCATAGAACCATTCCAAACGTTTTTCTTTTCTCCTATTAGCTCCATCTTTTGAACATCAATCTCTTGAATCCAGATAAACCAATCTCCATTATATTTAACACCATCTGGATTTGGATGCGTTCCAATATAATAACATTTCCCATCCTCATCAAAGAATAAGCTTGGATCAATTCCATCTGCACCCTCTAGATAATATGGCTCCGACCATGGGCCTCTTGGGTCAGTTGCTGTCACAATAAAATTGTCACGATGCGAAACATTGGTACAAATCAGGTAAAAAATTCCATCATTGTATCGAATTGTTGGTGCATAAAGTCCAGCAGAGTGACCGCTCTTTACAAGTGGTAACTGAGACACACGATCAAGTGCATTCCCAATCTGTTCCCAATTTGCAAGATCCTTGCTATGTAATATTGGAAGCCCTGGAAAATAAGAAAACGTTGAATTTACTAAATAAAAATCTTCTCCAACTGCGCAGATGGATGGGTCAGGATAAAATCCTGGTAAAATTGGGTTTTTTGCTATAACACTCATTGATTAATCTCCTTTAAATGTAATGAATATATTGTTTTTTATTCTTGTACCTCGTTATTTTAGTAACCATTCAATCGAAAGCTCTAGATGCTTATTCCAAAACTCAAAGTTGTGATCTCCCGTTTCTTCAATATAATCGCACGCAAGCTCTTGTTGTTGCAAAAATTGTTGAAACCTTCTATTGGTTTCGATCAAAAAATCCTGTTCTCCACATGCCATATAAATTTCGGGCATCACTTTATCCTCTGACTTTTTGCGAATGACTAATTGTTCTAAATGACTATCTAGTTCATTCAATTTGGATAATTCACCAAACATTAATTCAAAGTACTCATAGTTTGCGACTACATTTCCACTGCCTTTTTCCATTGTGGAAAGTTCATAAATAATGCATGCACTAGAAAGTGCCACAATCTTGCTAAACGACTCTTGAAATCTGAGTCCAACGTGTAATGCTCCGTATCCCCCCATGGAATATCCACCAATAAAGTGATCCTCTCGTTTTGTTGATAGCTGAAAGGTGTTGATCACATAATTTAGTAACTCTTCTCCCACGTACGTTGCATAATTTCTTCCCGTTGCTTTACCATCTATATAAAAACTATTTTCCCCGTTTGGTAATACAATACATAAATTATAAAATTCAGACAAATGTTTCACTGGACTGTTTAAAAGCCAGTCACTGTTGATTCCATTATATCCATGAAGCAATACTAAAATTTTGGTTTCGCGACTATGGTGTTTACTTGTATCTTGACTCACATCATTTGGCAAAAAAACTTTGAATGAAACAATTCTCCGCAAACAGTCTGAGTAACGTTCAATATCAAAAAGTGCCATTTAAATCCCTCCTCTTTTAATAAATGATTGTTTTGAATGAAAGCACATTTCAAACGGCAATTCCTGCTTATAAGGTAGCCAATCCTTCATTTCTTTATCATCATGATCATACCCATTTGGATTTGCATGTTTGACAAAGTTTGTCAAATAGTTGCACATAATCCTTGAAAGGTCATAATGCTTTCCTTCATAAGGGCGACTGCAATGGCTAAGCGTTTCAAAGAAAAACCACAAATCTACTGAATGGAACGCTTCTCCACTACCTTCTCCTGGAATTTCTTCTTCAAATCGATAATAAAAATGATCCTTTTGATTACCGTTCATCTCGCATCTCTTAATTGCATCTAAAATCGTATATTCAATAATGCTTAGTGGTTCTTTTAATTGAAGACCAAGTTTTTCCTTTTCCGAATCATTTAGCAAAAATTCACGGTCGGTATTTCCAAAAAGCATTGGAATTTGAAGCTGCTTATTCTTACGAAAAAGGTGAATCGGGTTGCCATTACAGTAGTTCTGATCCATATTGATTGCCATTCTTTTATTGGTCTTTGCATATTCGCAATATTGGTCTCTTATATAGAAGGCATCTAATGCTCTGGCTTCTTCAAGACTCTTAATACCAAGAAATTTGAAGAATGCTTCTCCATTTTTCTCAGCCTCAGTGAGTGTTGGTGGAACTTGAATTAGTTCATGTTCACATACTTCATGAAACATACCGCTCATCATGATTGCCTTTTGAAAAAGTCCTGTGTTTTGTGGCGTCACTGTATGTGTTAGGACTGCTGCCGCACCAGCTGATTGGCCCGCTATCGTAATATTGTTAGGATCGCCTCCAAACTTATGTATATTGGATTTCACCCATTCTATTCCTGCCTTTTGATCTAATAAGCCAAAATTAGTAGGAGCGTCTGACTGTTCCTTGGTTAGTTCCGGATGAGCAAGAAATCCAAATACATTTAGTCGATAATTAACAGTCACCAAAATAACATCGCGGCGTGCAATACGTTCTCCATTAAATTCCATCTCTGAAGGATAGCCCCATTGAAAAGCTCCCCCAAAAAACCATATTAGAACAGGTTTGCAATCTGTTTCAGATTTTGCATTTGTCCAAATGTTCAGATAGAGACAGTCTTCTGACATCGCAATCTTAGAATCTACATGCCACTCTCTTGTGTATAAATCATCCCCGATTCCAGGAGTATCTTGTACTGATATAGCTTGAAATGCATAGGCCTCTAAAGGTTCTTGCCAGTTCGGACAAGGCATAGGTGCTCTAAAACGATTTTCATGAATTGGTTTATCTGCAAATGGAATCCCTTTATATACTGTAATTCTGGGATCATTTGCTGGTAGTCCTTTTACCAATCCATTTTCTAGTTCTACTTGTCTAATCACCGGATCACATACCTCACTAATTTTCTTCACAGATAAACTCAAAAGAGCCTAAACTTGCAGTTCCATTTCCAACGTAGGTAATATAGATTGAATAGATTCCATCGTCTAGAACGAAATCTGTTTCATACCGTTCCCAAACATTGGAATTCTTAACTTCAATGGTAGCTAATGCGTCTTGCTGCATCTGTGTTCTAATTTCAAATTTACCATCTGCATATCCGCGAACACGAATTGCCATCTTTTTTACATTCTTGCAATCAAAATATTTAAATCCAGCTGTAGCCGACTTTTTCATATTGGCAATGTAACCCGGATTCTCATCTCCATCCGCACCGTCTTGTGTAATTCTTGGACAATTCTCACTCCCAACATAGATGCTTGGTTGATCTGTAAAAAGATGGCATGCTATGTACGCTGGAAACTCTTTATTTCCTAAAAGTGGTCCATTATTTATACCACTGCTTGTAATCTCTACTTGTGGAATACTACCATCCTCTAGTATTGTTATTTTTTCTGCGCACCCCTGTCTGCTATACCAATTACCATTTGTATGCCTGTGATAGAATATATAGTAGTCTGAACCAATCTTCTCAATTCCACCATGATTGTTGGCTCCATAAGCCGTCGGCATGTCGGCAGCTTTGTAGGTATCGATATGTAAATCACTGTTACTCACAATAACACCACCATATGTAAATTCGCGATCAGGATAAGGGCTTGTTGCGTAACAAAGTTCATGCATTACTTGGGATGAATAAACAAAATAGTACAAGTCCCCTACTTTTCGAATGGATGGTGCTTCAAAAAAAGCATGCCCTTCAAAAGATGTCCCTTGTGCGTACACAGCAGAAGGAACAATGAACTGCGGTTCTTGTTTGATTGTCAACATATCAGGTCCAAGAACCGTAACCATTGAGCCTGATCTTGATCGATCATTTGGTCCACAAAAACCTGTATATAAATAGGTGACTTCTCCCATTGTAATCACTGCTGGGTCAAACTGAGGCTCATCGGTTTCTTTGTCTCCTAACAGTACACCATCTTCATACTGTACATAACCATAGAATTCATACTCGCCTGCCGGGGTATCGCAAACAGCTACCGAAACAACGGATACATGGTCTAATACATAATATAAATAATAT
>CAZWNX010000053.1:0-14578 GCA_964635395.1 uncultured Lachnospiraceae bacterium | reverse complement strand
CCTTTTGCATTCGCTAGGAGAAATACCCATCCAGGGTCTGTCATTTTGGTCACTAAAATCTGATCTTTTGTACAAACAGGAATTCTAACATCTTCAATCACGACTGCTTTAGCTGTCACCCTCCCATTTGAACAAGGTGTTCCATAGAGCGTATCCGTTTGTGTTCGCGTAATCTGAAATGCCCCTACACTCTGGTGTACTTTATGGAATGCCTTTCCGTCAAATATTAACCTCGTAAAAGCTGGAAGCTTCTCATATAGTTCATATTCGCTCTTCCTTTTTTGAATCCATTCTCGATAATTTGATACTTGACTCTCACAAAAGATTTCTTCCTTTTTAAGCCAGAAGATATCTTCCACTTGATCTATTTTGTTCTCTTTAAATAGTAGGTGTCCAATGTGCAAAAACATCTGTCGAACCATACCATAGACTCTTGTTCTGTTAAGTCTTGAGATTTCTCGATTTTTGATTCCTTGGGATGCCTTCTTAGCAAAAAATGAAGTTAATCCATGTTTGTGCCAAGCTTGTTTTTTGAATACGGATTCTTCTTTGATGAACTCTTGGTCATGACATAGATTCTGTATCATTTCACGAAGCCTTTCCTCATCCTTTCCATATTCTATGATTTGCTCTATTAATTTCAATGGGTGTGTTCGAAAAGTTCTCGTTTCAAGCTTTAATTCTTCTAATGTACGATCACCATATAGCTTAATATAATTTTCAAATTGCTCTTTATACTTTGGATTTTGATCAAGATATTCTCGACATTCTGAAACCGTACGAATGGCTTTTAATTCTTCCATCCTAGGAATGGATTGCTCACATAAACTTAGCAATTCACGAATCGGTTTCATGCTTTCGATATTGGATATTCCACTAATAAACTGGTTCGTTTGTCGCTCATAATCGTCACCCACTTTCTTTTTGAGTGATTTTTTAACGAGACCAGTAAATAAAAATGCATACATATCATTTAACAAGGTAACATCCCAGTTTGCCAGCACTTGATCCGATATTTTAGAATATAAAATTTTGATATCCTCTATGGTTGCATGTTCCGAAAACTCCTGATCAAACACTTTTGTAATCTGTCTGAAATTCTCATTTAAATGCTTCATGTTTCGCTGAACACTCAGCGCTTCATACACTACATTTAGATAGGTCATCATACGCCGATATAGCGATAACTTACTTTTTTCATAGGGTTGATCTTTACTAGAAACTCCCATCATATCCTGCCAGATTGGAATAATCTTGCGGTTCATTGGCAGGAATCGGATTATCTCATACCAATTACTGATTTGATAGTACACACGCCCATTGACACTACCAAGCATATTGTGAAACGTATTCTCTTCCGCTTTGATCAGTGCATCATTCTTTAACACCCTACTTGCGATACCCTTAAAAACTCCATAGTATGCTTCTTGAATAAATGAAATGGTAAGTGGAAGCGTAATTCCCGGATAGCTTTCAACAATATTACTATTGTCGTAAATAAGAGGCAATTTTTCATTCAGTGAAGTAATTGGACGGCATTGAAGAACATAGGTTATATCTTCTGAAATGGCAAATTCCACATCTACTCTTTCCCCAAACAAAACTTCAAGCTGATCACAAATTCCAACTAATTCTTTTACCTTTTCTTCACTAAGCTTCGGTGAATTTCCAAACGCCTCATAGTACTTAGTGTTGTCCGTTCGATTATAATAATATGACGTGGTCTCAACCTGATCACTGACTACCTGATCCCCTAGACCTGATCCAACAACAATCACGGTTTCATTCAAAAGTCCCTGTGGATTTGCCGAAAACATGATTCCAGATAGGTCTGCGTTTACCATTTGTTGAACAATAACACTCATTCTGATCTGCCTCGCATCAAACCCCGTTTGATTACAATATGCTTGAACAGATGCGTTTTGTTTTGAAGCAAAACACTGTTTTATCTTTGTTGCAAGGTCTTCTTTCGTCACATTCAAATAGGTGTCAAATTGCCCAGCAAACGAAAAATCACTTCCATCTTCGCAAAAAGAAGACGAACGCACTGCGTATAGCAGCTTTTCCTCTTCTCGTATAAATTGCTTTCGTTCTATTTCTAATTGTGTTTGCGTTTTCTCGGATGAAATGCATATAAAATCAGGAACACTAATTCCTGCTTCTTTCATCCGACTCAACCTCTCTGCCTTTTTTCCTACTTCACTCATAAGCGCCCCATAATCATATAGATTGGAATAATCAACAACATGATCCCCTCCGTTCGATAGGTATAACGTTCCACTCGCTGAACAAGAGAAAATCGTTCTGGATTATTCGAAAATTGCATAAACTCAATCGTCATCCATACAACATTTACGATCAAAAACGCAAACCCAATCCAATTTAATTTATAAACTAACAATAGGTTCGTCGCAATATCTACAATCGTCAGAATCATAACAAATCTCGTTGCCTTCTTATATCCAAATAGCTTCGAGTAAGTCGTATACTCTGTTTCGTCTTTCGGCGCTCGTATTTTTCTAGATACTTCCCAAATGAGTGCCGGAAAATAGAGTGTCATTGCTACTAGAAACGCTTGAACTGTAAATGGAGAAAGCTCATATTTAGTACATGCAAATGTAATAATATAGATATTCATAACCATCTGGACTGGATTGTGTGTAATAAGTGCAAGTGGCAAGCTGTTTTGAATCTTATTCTTCTTGAAAAACCATTTTGACATTAAAAATCCATACACCATAAGAATCACATAAAACAAAAAATTATTCATAAATACAAAGTTCAAAATCGTCATTATTATAAGCACAACCGATAATGCGATCTTTAAATCTTTTTTTAAGACTTTTCCGCTTGGCAACGCACGGTGCGGAAACAATTTTTGATCCGTCTCATAATCTTTAAAATCATCTGCAATTCTTAGAAACATTAAAAATCCAAAAATCGTAAAACTTCCAACAAATTCTTGTATTCCAACCTGAAACTTTGTAACCCCGTAGTTTAGTAGCAAAATGAAGTATATTTCTCCAAAGATAATAATCCCCAATAAAAATCGAAGTGCAAGTGGATACATTTCTTTATAATAAATCTGCAGACGCTTAATCATGCTTTTTTCCCCTAACTCCTATTTTCTCTCCCAATATCACTTTTGTTTCCATCTCCATTTCGGAATGTTTCATGATATCCTGATCCATATAAACTGCATCTTTTTGAAATAATAAAACAATCGTAGATCCACCCATTTCAAACCAGCCTTTTTCCTCACCTCTTTGAAAATGTGTTTTCTCATGATTTACAATTTTACCAACCAACAGTGCACCTACTTCAACTTGAATCACTTCCCCGAAACACTTGGTTCTAAGCCTCGATACTTCTCTTGAATTCTCAGAATATACCTTGTAACGCTTTGCAGAAATCGGTCCTACTGTATGTAGTTTTCCGGGAATCACTCGCTTTTGAACAATCTCGCCTTCATCAAAGTGAACATAATGATGATAATCATCCACTGTTAATCGAAACACTAAACAGGTCCCACCCTGGTACTCTTTTATTTGGTTATGATCTAATTGCTGATTAAATTCTCCATCCACTCCAATCAATTCTGCAATGGTATATATACTATTCTTGATCTTAATGGCTGCACGATCATCGATTGGATAACACCTAAGTTTGCTGTCCGCTATGGATATGAAGGCTTCTTCTTCAGGACATATTGGCCTCGCTTCCGATTTTAAACGTCTTCGAAAGAACTCATGAAAAGATCTAAAATCAGTTGTTTCAAATTCTTCTTCATTGATCTTATATTCCTCAATAAATGGCTTTATTTTTGAAACAGAAGAACGTTTCTCATTTTGCCTAGCATTATAATTAGAATATGTTTTGCCAAGAATAAACCATTTTAGAATGATTCGACCTAGCATCGTATCGTAGAGAAAATGAAGTGCTTTTGATTTATATTGTATCTCTTCATAATATTCCTTACTCTTGCGATCATAAACCTTTATTCCCATAACTATGCTCCCAACATAATCACATAAGTAGCCATTGCAATTGCCAACAACCCTAAAAATACATATGCAATTCCCCTAGGTTTTGCAATTCGAATATTGACTACAAAAAGAATCGCTGTGAATGCCATCGCAATCAAGAAAATAACTTCAAATAAATCTTTTGCTGTTATCCTCTCAATAACTCTTGATAAGACCCACGCAATTGTGAAAATAAGTGCTGCATAAGTGACTGGTAATCCCTGATAAAAACCTGGTTCTGCGGTCTTAATCACCGTCAACAGATTAAAAAAGCCAAGTCTGGTAATCGCTGCTAACACATATAAAATATAGATTATGATCATGAACCATTGATCAAATCCGGTTGCAATTCCAATCACAACTGGAAATGCTGCAAAATTAATCATATCCGCCAAGGAATCAATCTGTACCCCAAACTCCTTTTCATCGTCACTTCGCTTACATCTACGCGCCACCATTCCATCAAACAAATCGCACACCCCACATATAATCAGACATAGGATTGCCCATTGTGGCTTTTTCTGAACAGCGAAAAACATGCCCATAATTGCGAGTGCAACTCCAAAATAGGTCATAATTACAGATTTATTGTAGTATCCAAGGATGTATTTCAATTGTTTACCTCCTCATGAATTCGAATTTCGCCTGTTTCTCCATTGATTGTAATGGTTGCGCCGTCCGGTATTTTTTGTGTGGCATGTTCCGCACAAACGACGCAAGGAATTCCATACTCTCTTGATACAATTGCTGCATGACAAAGGATTCCACCATATTCTGTCACAATCCCTTTTAAAATCGCAAACTTACTTGTCCACCCAGTATCTGTAAACTTGGTAACTAGAATATCTCCAGGTTGAAGACGATCAATATGTTCTAAATCCTCAATAATTCTAGCGGTTCCAGTTACGCTCATGCTGTTGCAACCAATTCCACAAAGTCCATCTTTTTGAGGCTCGCAACTAGAAGCATCAAAGGTATGCCCAATTTCATTTTCACTTGTATAATTTCGAAATGACTGGTAATATTCCTGATTCTTATGGATGATTGCTTGAATCTGCGAGGTTGTCAAATGTCCGTCTAAGAAATTTCTCACATCTTCAATCTTTGTAAACCAGATCTCATCTTCGGATTTTAATACCTGCTCTTTCACCAATTGTTTTGCAAGTAATATCGTATAACTACGAATAATATAGTAAAATCTAGTGGAAACATCCCGAAACTCTTCTCTCCACCATAGCATTTTTCGCATATTTTCAATCTTTTGATGCAATTTAGCATAGGTTCGTTTACTTGTCTTACTTGCAATTCTCTGAAGTTCTTGTTGAAACTCTAGATGCAATCTCGCCTTATCATGGGATGGATTATATTCATCCTCAAGGGCAATCGTCTCTTTGAGTGTATGAATGAGTGCAATTGTATCTTCATAATAACAAGGATATGTCACATCTAATTCTTTCTGAGAATGATATCCAAAGGTTTCTATATGTGCTCGAAGTAGCTCAATTCGATAATTTCCTTTATCCGATTTAAGCAATAAATTGATTTCTTGTGGACCACTTTCAGTCCAAAATAAATATGCCTCTTCATCTGCTCTGATTTTTCTGCTAATCTCCCACAAATCATAAAATGGAAGTAAATGTGAAATGTTATCAAGTCCACCAATCAAATGAAAATATCCGCTCTTATTGGTTACTTTGAGAATCTGATCTTTGAATAATGCCTGGTGAATCGTATTCATAAAAATTTGTCTAAAATAAGTGGATTCGCTCTTTAGATAATCTTCAAAAATAAGCGTTTTCCAAATTTTTTTAAGTTGTTCACTTTCAAAACCATTCCTTTGATTTCGATCATAATCTGTATAGGTCAACAGCAATTCATCTTTTAGAAGCTGTGCATTGGTAGTCCTATGTGCAACAATTTTCTTTTGTTTTAACGCAATTCTAAGAATTTCAAAAATAGATTTTAGGGATATTTTGGTCGTATATCCATCGCCTTCATAGGTGATTTTAACGCCTAACTCATGATCAAATTCTCGTTCTTTATACCCTGGAACTTTGGACATAGCTGCTTTCCCGACACTTAAATTCCAATATGGTCTCCCATAGAACATCTCACCTAATTTACCAAGCTGCGATGCTTTTAAAATACTTGATTCCACAAGGAAATTGCGAAATTCATGTTCCCAAATATATTCGTATAAGCTCCACATAAATGGAGTACAAACGGTCGCCGACACGCCACCATCCTTGAAATCAGCTGTTGTCCATTGGTCCTTAATCTTTGTATACATTACTTTTGTAATTGCGCGAGCTTGTAGAATATATAGTTCTCCCTCATGAATCGCAAATTCAATATCGCAAGGATATCCAAATAGCTTTTGAATCGCAAGTGCTTGCTTTGCGATCTCTAGAACTTCTTCCCTTGATAATAATACTTCGTCAAAAAGAGTGATTTCTTCTTTGAACCAATTATAGTGATAACGATTGGCGCGCACTTTACCACTTACCAGGTTCTCACCTTGGCCGCTTGTTGCCTCAATCACCATTTCCTTGTCGTCCCCAGTCATTGGGTTGATTGTAAATACAACACCACTCTTGTGGGAATCTACCATCTCTTCAATAATAACTGCCATTCCAAGCGCATCTACTGACAACTCATGCCCCACAAGATAGGATAAGACTGTTTTTGAAAAGACACCTTGATAGCAGCCAATGATGGCTCTGATTAATTCATCCCTGCCACATACATTAATATAAGTCTGATATTGTCCTGCAAAAGAATAGTTACTTAAGTCCTCTTTAATCCCGCTACTACGAACCGCATATTTTTTGCTTAGGTCTATCTTCTTCACAAACTCTTCGATGAAGGCATCCGATAACATAAGTCTTTTTGTAAGTTCTCCGATTTTCTCAACTACTTCATCACAAGTATCTTCCTTTATTTGATTCATATACGCCTGAATTTGATCTGTTAACTGATTGTGCTCTAATGTATCATAAAACCCATTACAATCAACCACGATACCAGCTGGAACTTGAAATCCTTGTTCCTTTAAAACAGAAAGATAATACGCTTTATTTCCTACTAAACTTGCATCCCGTATGTCTCCAAGCCGAACTATTTTAGATTGCCTTGTCATCCCTTATTCCATCCCTCAATACTGTATTTAAAACATATTTTGACGCAATTTACATGCATATAGAAGCATATTGATGATAATATGCGTTCCTGCACCTAACAAAACATAAGCAAAATAAAACCAGACCGGCATCTTATAGACAATACAGATTACCAAAACACATCCAAAGATTGAGTCTGCCTGATCCAAAAATATGAATAACACTTTATAAATTCCAGACATTGTTTTGCCCGGTGTTATATCAAGACGCCTTTTGATAAAACTATTAGGTAACTCAAACAATGCATAGGCAAAACCAATGATTGCTCCCATTATCAGATTATATACAATTGTATTCTCATAATTAGCATATAGATAATTATGCTGACTTAGGAAGGGATTTCCACGATTTATTAGGCCCCAGGCAACGGTACATAACGTCCCAAACAAAATCATACCAAGAAAGCCTTTCCATGTTTTATTATCGCCAAGTATACGCTTCCCATCCCTTAAATTACGGTTTCCATCCATAGGTATGCTAATCGATTTTAAGATTGGAGCTTTGCACCATACCATATTAAAAATGCCTGCAAAAATAGCAGGCATTAGTGTAATATACATTTCAATTATTTGCACTTATTTATACCCCTTGACTTCATTCTTTTAGAATTTTATCACATTCTCTGGGGTGTTGCAATAAAAGGCATAATCATAGCCTAAATCATTGGTTCGAGTAATTTTTTCTAGTTCAAAATAGTATACTCCATTTTGAGGGAGCATAAATGAAAATTCAAGTTTGTTGTTTTTTGAAACCACTTGTCTTGTATCGATTTGTGGATTTGAAACCGTTTTCAAAAACTTCGTTTGCGCTGCCGTGAGGGACGTCGGCTGACCCATCTCATACCATACTTTGAGTGGGTTGCAACAAGTTTCATCGACTTTATGCATAACAAGGAAATACTCACCATCTTCTGCTTCTAATGTGTATTCCATAGCTTTATCCTCTGCTGGTTCAAAGCCTTCCTCTTTGGATGCTATATTCCATGCAACTCCTCGAAGGGATTGATCTTTGTAGCACATGACAACACTATCGTCATCTCGATGGATACAGATTCCTTCTTTCTCTTTTAACTTTTTAAAGAATGCAAAGCTATGAAATGTTGGTTTCGGAATACTCCCATTAGTAACAAGGCCAAAACCCCCGTGAAATGGCGTGTAAGGAACTCCAAATTCTTCAAAAACATCTCCAAAGGTCCAATAAGAATAAGATTCATTATCTTCTCCAAGCCTTGAGAGTTGATGGGCAAGATACGCAGCATTTAAATTTGTATCATGCAGTGGGCAGTTTGGAATATAGGAAGTATTAAATTCCGTAATGTGAATCTTGGTTCCTTTGAATTTTGGAAAGCGATCAATAATCTCTCTTGTTGTATGAAGATTTGCTAGTCCCGGCTCAGGCGGTGTCAGCTGCGCATATCCATAATGACCATTTCTCTTTGGTATTTCTGTGTTGTAATGATGCCTTGAGACAAAATCAGGCACCAGATTTTCTTGGTCACAAAAGGTCATAAAGGCATCAATCCAGATTTCATCCGAGCCACCACATACAGCTGGTCCACCTACCATAAACTGTGGATGCACTTGTTTCACCGCCAAAAAGGTTTCTTTAAATAATCGAAAGTACTCCTGCATATCTGCATTTTCCCAAAATACTGGTAGATTTGGCTCATTCCACACCTCAATCGGCCATGTAAGAACTTCCCCGGTCCCATAGCGTGCGATTAAGTGCTGTAATACTGTCTGAACTAATTTGGTCCATGCGCTGTAGTCCTTGGGCGCAGTAACATTCCCCTGCCAGTAAAAGACGGTCTGATTTCCACTTGCCAGCTTTTTGGGCATGAATCCAAGTTCCAGAAATGGTTTGATTTTTAAGGACTGATACAGATCCATCACACGATCTAGATAGGTGAAATTGTACTCGACAATCGTTGTTCCTTCCTCTTCACGCTCTTGATAAATTGCCATATCATCGCAGAACAATCCATGTCCTCTGATATATTTAAATCCGATTACCTCTTGCACATATTTTAACTGCTCATAGTATTCCTTTTGAAGCGCAAGTCCCATTCTACCTGTTCCCACGCAATAATCTACCTGATTATAAAAAGGAACCCTCTTACTATTCTCACATTTAATTTGAACTGATTGCATATTTACCCCCACTAAAAAAAATTGATTGATACTCTTATATAGTATCAACCATTTTCCCTATTTCTCAATGATTTATGTTCAAATATAATTGATTTATCGTAACTTGGAATCCAAATTGTCTTGTATAAACAATTCCTAGTCATTTCTAGTAACACTTCGATGCGCTTGATTTGTTTTGACAACGGGCATATTGGATTGAACGCGGTAATGACTCGGCGCGACCTGCGTCTTCTTCTTAAACTGCCTGCAAAAATGTTCCACATTATGATATCCACAATCTTGCGCAATTTCATAGATACTTTTTTGCGTATAAATTAGATACTCTTTTGCTCTGTGAATCCGACTTTCTATAACATCCTCCATACAAGAAATCCCAAACTGCTCTTTATAGATTCTTTGTAGATACCCACCACTGATATGCAATTTTGAAGCCATCATTTGAATGCTCCAAGGATAATTGGGTGAATTGTAGATTTCTTTGCGCAGTAGATTAATTTCTTTTGTGTCAAGTCCCACTAGAATTTTCTTACTGTCTTCATGTAATTTCAGAAACAAAATACGAAATAAATTCGAAATTGCTTCCTCACTTGTCACCCCTGAAAATGCACTTTCCCAAGTAATCAACTGCATTAGTCGATGGTAATATTCGGGATCACTTACCAAAAATGGCTTCCCAAGAACTGGAAAGTCCGTAATATAGAGCTCTTTTGTTTCAAATCGAACCCAATCATTGCTATAGGTTTCTTCCGCTGCTTTATAACATCTTCTCTGATTTGGTCCAAATAGAACCACACTACCCGCTGGATATTCTACAAACTCTTCACCCATCATGAATAGCCCTTTGGTATGCAGTAACAGGAATAAATAACAATTATGTCCTTTTTGCACGTGATAGGTAAAATCTTTTGAGTGTAGTGCGTTATAACCCGCAAATAAAACATTAACCATCTTTTTGTCCTATCTCTTTCCATTCAAATAATTATATTATCTTGATTACCTTATTTCTTCTCAAAAACCACCATACCACACTCATAGGGATGATCCATATACATACATTCAATGGATTTTGGACGATACATGAGTAACTTTGTGGCAATAATTGCGTCACCGCCACCACCAGCAACCATAATCATCGAAATAAAAAGTAACGTTGGATTATGATATAGGATTGCGAATACTGCTGGAAGAAATCCCACAAAAATCGTTGGCATGATTGCTCCTATGATGTATTGCCATTTTTTCAAAAGTTCATTGCAAGTACAATAAGGCGTAAGCATTGCCCAAATCACTCCAAAAGAGATACTTTTGAAATGCTCTTTGGCAAAAATCGCCCATGTTGCCCCATGAATTAACTCGTGAAGAACCGTTAACAAGATAAATATTAGTGGAGTAAATACCAGATTCAAACGTCCACCTAGCATCGACTGTGGTGGATTAACTGCTAAATAAATAACTACCATCAAAATAATTACTGGAATTGCTATAATTACTGCTAAGATATTAGCTTTTACTACACCAATTGTTAAATCGGATTTTTCATACCCTTCTTTTGCCAATTCTTCTACCTTGATATCAAATTGTTCTTTTCTTTTTTGTTCTGCCTTACTAAGTGTTCTGCCTTGATCTTTCATTTTGAGCTCCTTTTACATTTCTCGAAAATAGTTAAGAATCATGTCGTCTTGTTTTACAAACTTAGTTCCATATTTTTTAAGCAGGGTAACAAAGGCGACGGCAATTCCACCCATTGAAAATACATACCAAAACAAATAAAAACCAATATTGAAACCATGCATACTTACGCCCATAGGCGCTGATCCCGGAATGTAGATCCAACTAGTATCGCCCTCAAAGTAAATGATTTCAACCTGATCTCCCACATTTCTTTTTTTGTCTAAGCCCCATTTATTATTTCCGATTACCTCATTACCCTGTGCATCTTTATACAGATATGTACACGAATAATAAACTGCTCCTTTGTTTCCTGCGCGCTCTTCACAGCTATGGACTGTGGCTGTTGTGCGAATTCCATTCTCCATCACATACTCTAATTCCTGCTTATCATCACTATATTCTTGTGAGTCAAACTGCAACATCTGGACGACCAACAAAAAGCCCGCCGTCGCAAGTAATAAAAGAATGATTGCCCCTAATGTTATATATACTTTTTTCATATCTTCCCTTAACTCATCTTCTCTAAACTTGTCTTAAGCGTATTGCATAGAGAATAAATATATTCTTTTCTGGCAATACATTCAATCCACTCTCCTGGAATACTTTTATATCCATAAAAAACACCCGCTAGCCCACCTGCTACAGCTGCCACAGTATCCGTATCATCACCTAAGTTCACGGCTTTTAACACACATTCTTTATAGCTTTGTGTGTTCAAAAGACACCAGATTGCAGCTTCGAGTGTGTCCACAACATATCCACAACTACGGATTTTAGACTCTGGTGTTGCTTTGAAATCAGCATCTAGTAATCGGCTATAAAATTTCAGTTCTTCTTGAAATTGAGGTTGATTGCTATAAAACTCTTTTGCTTTTTGAATCCCCAATTGAACTGCTCTTAATAACTGTGTCTCTTGATCTAACATGGAGGCGATTTGAATATAAATACCGCAAGCGATCTGACTGCGTCTGTGCGCATGTGTGAGAGAAGAAACATTGTGAATCACTTCCCATGCTTCTTCCTTTGACGCAAAATCCTGACCATACTTGGTCTGAAGATAGAATAGAAGTGGCAATATTCGCATTAGTGAACCATTCCCATTATCTAAGTCCGTACTTCCACCACATTGAAGTGGTGTAACTCCCATTGTATATTTCTGAATTGCCTGTCTTGTCGCAATACCAGCATCAAATACTTCCCCATGTGGCGTGTACTTTGCTTTGGTAAGCCATAACCTGAATTTGTTCATTAATTCCTTATAATCTGGTCCATCAATCAAAACGTCCACAAGGCATAATGTCAGACTTGTATCATCCGACCACGTTCCTGCTTTTTGATGATGCGTACCATATTCCCTCATTCCAACAACCGGATTCGCTTTTAATACGTCCCGACTCATAAACTCCACCGGAACACCTAATGCGTCCCCAACACACAAACCCATCACTGCATCTAAAATATTGTTCTTTTGCGCTGTGATCATAGCTTACACCCTTTGTATTCTACTAATCTATTTATTTTATTTTTGTTCTATACCTGTTACTAAGTCTATTCTATTTGTAAATATATCCACTCCTATTTAGGGCTTGTCCTGTAGTGATATTGGTACATCTGCGTAAAACCGAATTTTTGATATAGATGATAAGCACTAGGGTTATTCAACATCACTTGCAAATAGGCTGTTTTTGCACCACACTCTTTGCCTAGCGAAAGCATCGACCCAATTAACTTGGCTCCATAGCCAAGATTGCGATGCTCCTCGCTCACTGATATATTTAAGCCTACAATACTGCTCAAACCAATTTTCATCAAATGTATGTGTCGTCTTGCAAGAACCATCCTTCGTTCCTTCATAGATCGGGTTTACGCTGTTTGCTCTATTGGTATATCCCTTGGCAAATCGTAACACCCACCCATCATACAGAATTGTCTTTAAAGACGGGAGTGCGTTCATCTGTAGTTCTTCGTATTGGATCATTTGATTTCTCCTCCCCATTATTCTTTCTTGATCTCAAGCTTACTTAACAATGCTTGTAATTTTGTAATCCATAGATTCCTATCTTTTCTTAATACATAATTCCATGGATCCAACATAGCGTTTGCTTATATTATAGGTAACAATGGAAAGACCAAACCCATTCAGTAATGTTTCTAGAGATTCCCTAGAAACATATGTATAATGATTAAGCTCATGCCACATAACATGATCAAATTTCTGCATTCTAGCGTAAGCACAGTTATAGTTTGGTGTAGAGATCCACAAAACTCCATCTTCAGCAAGCATTCCTGCTACTTTTTGAAGGACCTTCGATGGTTTAGAGACATGTTCAAGAACATCCCCCATTATTATAACATCGTATTTTTTGTCAGTATTATAGTCCACAATATCACACAACTTGATATCAACATTAAGTGCAGAGGCAACATTAATACAATCATTCTGGCAGATTTCCACTGCATCCGGATGAAAACCGAATTCCTGGGCAAGCGCAAGCATTTCTCCATTACCAATACCAATCTCTAGATAATTGCGCCCTGAAGTAAGACGTGACAGATTTTGGAAAATCTCGTCATATACTGCAAGCGCAAAGCGGTTATTTAAAGTAGTCTTTTGAGAGTCAACCGTATAATGTCCATTAATATTTGAGACCTCCATAATGGGAAAATTGTAAGTATAAAAATTGTTGCAATCCTCACATTTCATCCATAATTTAGCTGGTGGAAAACTACTATCTGCATCAAGCTTAAGAACCTGAGGCGCACAATAATGGGCACGTACGTGACTGCTGTTACAGATTGGACAGGACTTACTGATATCTTTGTCAGTATTGGAAGGCCGAAAGACATAATCTCTTTTCAGTATTTGGGCAAAATTTGGATTCATTGTAAAAACTTCCATCGTCTGTTCATAGCATTTCATTGGATCCGAAACAGCTAATAACTGAGCACAAGCGTAGATACCTAGCGTCTTGATTGTAAGCGAAAAATCTCCATTTTCAAAAAATTCCAAGACCGTTCCTATGGAATCCGGATCAAGATACAGCCTGTCTTCATAAATTTTTGTCGCAAGAAAAGCGGCATAAATACTTTCAGAATAAGCAACCCAATTGCACAAATCCGTATGAAAATCCGTTTTGGTCTCAAGAGCTTCCATCCTATTTAGAGATTCTGTTTTATAAAGTTCACTATTAGAGGTACATTCAGCGACTTGTTCAAAAACAAATAGAATATCATTCTGAACGGACTCTAAATCTGTAGTATGATTTTTCAGAAATCCAAAGGTCTTAATCAGTTTAATCGTCATGTAAAATCTCCTTATAATCAAAATCGTTGACTTGTCTGCGTATAACAAATACATCTCTTCCTATTATAAACTCTAATTCTATTTCCAAAGACGAAAGGTATTATAGTTATTCAAAACACTAACAAGTACTTTAGAAAATTACCATCTAAGGTAACACTATGTAGTTGTCAATTACATACTATCATAAAGCAACATTTATGTACTATACTATATCTGTAGTATCACTTTATTACGAAACAAAATCGAGTG
>CAZWNX010000052.1:0-14609 GCA_964635395.1 uncultured Lachnospiraceae bacterium | reverse complement strand
ATAATGGTATCGAATTCCGTGTTACCTAGTGGATCTTTAGCCGTATGATAACTAAAATAGGCCACATGACGTTCTGATAAATCAATAGTATTCGGTGCAAGTCCCTTTTTCACTGCATTCGCTTCTAAGGTAGCCATCGTAGCAAAAGTCCAGCAGGTTCCATAGGGATTTTGATTTTTGACAGAGGTAATATATCCAAACGCTCTACTATCGTAACTACCTGGAGTAGCTTTGTCTGGATATAGCGAAAAAATAGAATTACTTTTTTCTTCAATATAAGCAGGAACTGGCAATTCCTGAATTGGATTTGGAACAAATGAAAAGCTAGATTCCGATATTGTTGTTGTAATTTGATCGCTTGTATGTGATGTGACTGGCTCACTCGTTTGAGGGATGATTTCCTGAGAACTAACAGAAGATTCCATCAAATTATCAGACACAATACTCGTGATTGATTCTGCCTCAATCTCCGTGTAACCTGCGTAAGCGATCGGATTTGGTATCAAACTAAATAAAAGCGACACAATTAGTGTTTTTGCTAAAAATTGTCTTGTTTTCATTTGTGAATCACCTCCAAAATATCTTAGATAATTATAACATTTTTGTGTCTTTTTCACAATGACAGGTCACTACTTTTTACATGAAATCGTGTGTTGCTTATTTGAATATCACACACATTTATGATATATTGATTCCATGTTATTATTTTGCATTTGCTTGACACATCAACACTCTAGATTGGAGCTTCTTGACATGAAACAACCGAAGTCTTTTGTTCAACAATATTGGCGTCTTGCTTTATTAGCCTCTATATTATATGGAATCCATCTCATGCTTTTATCTACCAAACTAAAAGCACTTTTTACCATTCCAAAACCCACTCCACTCTACGCTTACTTTATTCTCTGTGGTGCCGGATTATTTGGGGTTATTCTCTATGGTATTTTGCTCTTTTTTGTGAAAATGCTTTATACTAAGAATTCGCTATTTATGTCTTGGTTTAAATGGTTCATTCTCTATTTTTCAGTACAGTTTATTTTCCTTTTATTTACCTGGCCAGGAATTTATAAAGGGGATGAATTCTACGTTCTTAAGAATGCTGTGAACTTCTTGTTTTCTCCAGCACAGACCGGTCTGACAAGTATTTTTTATATGATTTGCCTACTATTTTTCCCTTCACTTGCTATGATTACCCTTGTTCAGATTTTCGTAATTTCCTGCATATTTGCCTATATTATGAAATCTCTGTGGGCCATTTACCCAACCAAAAAAATCTTCTTTCTTATGATTGTTTTTCTACTATTACCTATTCTAGATGCCAATCTATTTACATTAAGAGCCTCTTTAGTTGGCTGGATTTTCTTATTGATTATGGTGAAAATCTATCTTGCTTTTCACCATAAATCCCTCCCTAAAACAGATCTTTATCTTCTGCCAGCACTAACTGGATTAATTATCGCTTGGAGAAGTGAATATATTTATTTGCTACTTTTTATACCAATTGCTCTTTATCTTCTCAAAACCATATCCAAGAAACAAAGTCTCCAAATCTTTTTATGTATTCTATTGTTTTTTGGTTTTTTTCAGATTCCAAATAAGATTGCAAATAATGGCAGTAATAAGTACCCGATTTCACTTGTACTAAATCCATTAGCCAATTTATTTACACAGGATGATCTAAAAGGTCCCAGTGTATATGATGATATTCTTACCATAAACGAGCTCGTAGATGTAAAGCTTTTGCGAAAAACTGCTTCTGTCAGAAATATCAGCCAATATTGGAATATTGAAGATACACTTCCAAAGGAACAACTGAATCGTTTTATGAAAGCAGCCTTTCGAATTATTTTCTACAATTTCGATGACTTCTTAAACTATAGGTTACAAACATTTGCCTATACAAATGGATATTATGCTGATCGAATCAACCACCCTGGCGGGGAAAGTGTTGATAGTATTAATCGGCTTATTTACGCCGGTGTTGATTACAAAGAAGTGTTTCTTCTTTCAAAACCACTACTAGGACAGTCTTTTCGTGAAAAGGTAATATCCTTATTATCGTTAAGAATTTATAAGCAAAATGCCATTAAGACCCATCCTCTTTTAGTGGTATTTTATAATGCTACTCCCGGCTTAATCGCTATGATTCTTTTATTTCTATACGGAGTCCTCAAAAAAAAGAGAACCCACTGGATTCTCTCTTTGCTCATTAGTCTTCAATTTATATTTATTTTTCTAACTGCACCTGCAATGTTCTTTATGTATTATTTTTGCTTTTATTTGAGCAGTTCCTTTTTCATTACACTTTTTCTAGTGGAAAGATCATGTGTCAAAACAAACACCTAGTACTTTGCATGTTTCTTCTGCAATGGATAATTCTTCATTGGTTGGAATCACGAGTAGCTCAACCTTAGAGTCGTCTTTCGAAATACACCGATTGCCCTTTGCGCTATTGTTTTGCTCATGGTCTAATGTCGCTCCTAGAAACTCCAGGCGATTACAAATCAACTCTCTTACAAGGCCACTGTTTTCACCAATTCCAGCTGTGAATACAATTGCATCTAGTCCACCCATTGCAACAGCATATGCCCCGATGTATTTAGCGATTCGGTAAGTATATGCATTGATTGCTCGAATCGCACCTGCATGTCCTGATTGATACCCATCAAGCAAATCTCTAAAGTCCGAAGAAAGTCCTTCTGAAAGTCCCAAAACTCCAGACTTCTTATTCAGTATTTCAACAACCTCTTCCATCGTCTTCTTTTCTTTATGTGCAATAAACTCAATAATTGCAGGATCAAGATCTCCACTTCTAGTTCCCATAATAAGACCTTCAAGAGGCGTTAATCCCATGGACGTATCAATCGATTTTCCATCTCTAACTGCAGTAACAGAGGCGCCATTACCCAAATGGCAAACAATCATCTTTAGCTTCGTGAAGTCTTTTTGTAAAAAGAGTGCTGCTTGTTTTGATACAAAACAATGGGATGTTCCATGAAATCCATATCTTCTAACGCCATGTTCTTTGTAGTACCGGTAAGGAATCCCATAAAAATATGCTTCACTTGGCATCGTCTGATGAAATGCTGTATCAAATACCGCAACCTGAGGAGTCATTGAAAGCAACTCCTGACATGCAATAATTCCAGAAATATTGGCTGGATTATGAAGGGGTGCTAGACCTGCACATGCTTCGATTTGCTCCATTACCGTTTCGTTAATTTGAATGGAATCCGAGAAGATCTCCGCTCCATGTACAACGCGATGCCCAACCGCATGAATCTCTGACAAATCCTGGATTACTCCAATTTTTGCATCCGTTAAATATGCCAAAACAACTCGAATTGCTTTTGCATGTGTCGGCAAATAGACCTGTTCTTCTCGTTTCTCTCCCGTAATGGTAGAGTACTTAATTTTGCTGTTTTTTTCTCCTATTCTATCACATAAAATCACAGCTGTTGCCTGCTTTGTTTCCATTTGTATAAACTGAATCTTCAATGAGGAACTGCCACAATTTATAACAAGAATATTCATTTACTTCTATTCTCCAATCCTTTAAACAAGTTGTGCTTGAACAGCTGTTAACGCTACAACGCCTACGATATCTTCCCAAGAACAACCTCTTGATAAATCGTTTACTGGTTTTGCAACACCTTGTAACATTGGTCCATATGCTTCTGCTTTACCTAATCTTTGAACCAATTTGTAACTAATATTACCACAATCTAAATTTGGAAATACTAATACATTCGCTTTTCCTGCCACATCACTTCCAGGTGCTTTTGATTTAGCAATATGTGGCACTAGCGCAGCATCTGGTTGTAATTCTCCATCAATCATAAGATTTGGATACTCTTCTTTTGCAATCCTTGTAGCTTCTACTACCTTATCTACCAAAGGATGTTTTGCACTCCCTTTTGTAGAATGTGAAAGCATTGCAATAATTGGCTTGGCACCCACTAAATTCTTAAAACTTTTTGCAGATGTATCAGCAATTGCCGCTAATTCTTGTGGGGTTGGATCCTGGTTCAAACCACAATCTGCAAACAAAAATATGCCTTCTTCCCCATATTCGCAATCCGGAACATCTAAGATAAAAAATCCAGAAACCAGTTTCACTCCCGGCGCTGTCTTCAAAATTTGAAGGGACGGACGTAATACTTCAGCGGTCGCATGGCATGCACCTGCTACCATACCATCCGCATCATTTGCTTTTACCATAACAACACCAAACGTCAGCGGATCTTCAATTAACAATTCTCTCGCTTTGTCCCTAGTCATCCCTTTGGATTTTCTTGTTTCATATAGTAATTCAACATACTCTTCAAAACGCTCAAATTTCTTAGGATTGATAATGGTTGCACCCGATAAATCAACTTCAAGCCAATGTGCACCACCTAAAATCTTATCCTCATCACCAATCATTACAATATTCGCAATATCTTCTTCAAGAATATGCGCGGTTGCAATTAATGTTCTTTTATCATTGGTTTCTGGTAAAACAATTGTCTTTTTATCTGCTCTAGCTTTTTCCTTGATTTTTTCAATATACTCTGCCATACCTTCTCCTTTCATACCCCAATTTCATTATACCAAAATCAAATATGTATACAAGAAGATTCCATCATTAATTGTGTGCAAAATCAAATACAATATGACTTTTATCACTTGTTATAATGTACTTTTCATGGTATTTTACATTATAGGGAACACAAAGGAGTGAAGTCATGAAAGTTGCAGGAATTATAGCTGAATACAATCCATTTCATAATGGTCATAAATTTCACATGGAAGAAGTTAAAAGAATTACAGGTGCTGATTATTTAGTGGTTGTTATGAGTGGTAATTTTACCCAGCGCGGAACCCCTGCTATTATCGACAAATATGCTCGTGCTAAAATGGCACTTTCAAGTGGAGCTGATTTAGTAATTGAAATTCCTACTTGTTATGCCACTGGTAGCGCAGAATACTTTTCAGCTGGCGCGATTGCATTACTTGATAAAATTGGTGTTGTTGACTCCATTTGCTTTGGAAGTGAATGTGGCGACATCCTAAAACTTGAAGAAATCGCCAAAATATTAGCTGATGAACCTGCTCTCTATCAAAAAATTCTCAAACAAGAACTTCGTAGTGGAAAAACATTCCCAATTGCACGTAAATCTGCGTTAGAGCAAACCATCAAGGATTTTGCTGCATACTCGGATGTCATTCAATCTCCAAACAACATATTAGGCATTGAATATATCAAAAATATTATTAGACAAGATAGTTCTTTAAACTATTATACGAACAAGCGAATTGGCTCTGGTTACCACGATCACCGTTTTTCTCCTGTCGGTTTTAGTTCTGCGATTTCCATTCGCCAAGCCCTTGCATCCTCTCTTGATCTTTCAAAAATAAAGGATCAATTGCCCACCCCTTCACTCGAAATCCTTGAACAGAATTTCGAAAAAAGATTCCCTATTTTTGCAAATGATTTTTCTAGTTTACTAAAGTACAAATTACTACTAGAATCAGGTCGTGGATATGAACGTTTTCTAGATGTAACAAGCGATTTGTCCGACCGTATTACAAATCAATTTAATGAAATCAGGGATTTCGAACAATTTTGTGAACACATTAAAACAAAAGATATCACTTATGCTAGGACTAGCCGCTGTTTAGGTCATATTTTATTGGATATCAAAAAATCCAAAGTCCAAAAATATATGGATGCTGGAATTGTATTTTATGCAAGAGTTCTTGGTTTTAAGGATTCTTCAAATATCTTGCTAAAACAAATCAAAGAAAAGGGAAGTATTCCTTTAATCACACAATGTGCTCAGGCAAAAGAACTTCTCTCTCCAATTGGTTTGGATCAATTCGAAAAAGATATTCAGGCATCGCACATTTATGAAAGTCTGATTCATGACAAATTTGATACATTATTTCAAAATGAATATCAAAGACAAATTCAAAAAATATAAATAGAAATGCAGTACCCTTATGATAACGGGTACTGCATTTTTATTTTTTAAGCACTTAATTTTTGAAACTATGAATTGGTGCTGGTATCCTACCGCCACGATTCACAAATGCATCACACGAAAATTGATTTACAGGCATAATTGGTGCATATCCTAATAGCCCTCCAAATTCAACTACTTCACCAACCTTTTTACCAATTACAGGTATGATTCTCACTGCTGTTGTCTTTTGGTTAATCATTCCTATTGCCATTTCATCTGCAATAATTCCAGATATTGTAGTTGGCTTTGTATCACCAGGAATTGCAATCATATCTAATCCAACGCTACATACACAAGTCATCGCTTCCAATTTTTCGATTGTCAATGCTCCTGCGATTACTGCATCTATCATACCCTGATCTTCACTTACTGGGATAAACGCTCCACTCAACCCACCAACATAGGAAGATGCCATTACTCCACCCTTTTTCACTTGATCATTGAGCATTGCAAGTGCTGCCGTTGTACCTGGAGCTCCCACATATTCAAGACCCATCTCACACAAAATATCTGCAACGCTATCACCAACTGCTGGTGTTGGCGCTAATGAAAGATCTACAATACCAAAATCTACGCCCAATCTCTGAGACGCTTCTTTGGCCACTAACTGCCCAACTCTTGTCACTTTAAATGCCGTTTTTTTGATGGTTTCGCAGAGAACTTCAAAACTTTCTCCCCTTACTTTTTCTAGTGCCATCTTAACAACACCCGGTCCAGATACTCCAACATTAATAATTTTATCTGCCTCAGTAACACCATGAAATGCACCTGCCATAAACGGATTATCATCTGGCGCATTACAAAATACCACTAATTTCGCACAACCCATGGAGTCATTTTCTTTGGTATATTCTGCCGTCTCGATAATAATTTCACCCATTAACTTGACTGCATCCATATTGATACCAATTTTGGTTGATCCCACACTAATAGAACTACATACACGTTCTGTCTTTGATAATGCAAGTGGAATGGAGCGAATTAAAAGTTCTTCTGCCGGTGTCATTCCCTTGGCAACAAGCGCCGAGTAACCACCTATAAAATTGACCCCAACTTCTTTTGCTGCTTGATCAAGTTTCACTGCTATTTTGGCAAAATCTTCAACCGACTTACAACATGAACTTCCAATAAGTGCAATTGGTGTAACCGAAATCCTCTTATTTACAATCGGAATTCCAAATTCTTTCTCGATGTCTTCACCTGTTTTAACTAGATCTTTTGCTGATGAAACAATTTTTTGGTAAATATTTTCTATGGTTTTATCCAAATTTTGATCCATGCAATCGAGCAAGCTAATCCCCATTGTAATGGTTCGAACATCTAGATTTTCTTTTTCAATCATGTGATTGGTTTCGTTTACTTCAAAAAAATTAATCATATATTCTCCATTCTTAGATTCTATGCATTTTATCAAAAATTTCTTCTCTTTGACATTTAATCACTACACCGATTTCCTCGCCTACTAATTTTAAATCATCTGCCGTTTCCCCAAATGTTTTCTTTGCATTCTCTAAATCAACAAGCATCATCATATTGAAATAATCAGATACAATTGTCTGAGAAATATCTAAGATATTAATCCCATTTTCCGCAAGATAGGTACATACTTTTGCAATAATTCCAACACTGTCTTTTCCCACAACTGTAATAATTGTTCTTCTCATGTAATCTCCTCATTTCCTCTGTTAATTTACCTATTATAATTCTATAACCTGTGAAGGGCAACTCCTTTTTGCAACACAGATTTGAAAATCAGATGCTTGATACGGGTTATCTCCCATGCTAATCTCCAAACGTACTGACTCATAAGCTAAATCTGGCAGATTATTTTCATTGGACAAATGCCCCAATACAATTGTCTTCAAATCATCATGAAGAAGTTTACATAATAATCTTCCTGCATTTTCATTGGATAAATGTCCCCTGTTTCCTAGAATTCTTTGTTTTAAAGGATAGGGATATCCTCCCACCTGCAACATTTGAACATCATGATTTGCTTCTAATAGAACTGCATTCATCCCCTGTAACTGTTCTACTGTTTCTTGCGTAAAATGACCAATATCGGTTACAATTGCAAGCTTTTTACCATCCGCATAAATTCGATATGCAACTGGATCCATTGCATCATGGGATATTTCCATTGGATGAATGACAAAATCCTTGATTGAAATTTGCTCACATTTATCGATTGGGCACAACAAGCCTTCTTCTATTTTACCAACCGATTTGGTATTCTTAATTCCACAAATGGTTCCATAAGTGGCATACACTTTTAAACCATGTTTTCTACAAATCACACCCAAGCCACCAATATGATCAATATGCTCGTGTGTTACTAAAACGGCATCTATATCTGCAATTGACAATCCAATCGTATTAAGCCCTTGCTCAATTCGTTTGCCACTGATTCCTGCATCAATTAGTAAATGGGTTTGATCATTCCCCACATAAATACAATTACCACTACTTCCACTTGCTATACTTAATAACCTCACATAATCTCCAATCTGGTAAAACTTATTGTTTCCAAAAGATTTCCAACACGTCTTGATCTTTCAAAGGATCAACATACTGTGCAATTTCTCCATTTAACTTCGTCACCACACTCGTCCCCTGTGGTTTTGATAAATCAAAGTCAATATATTCAAAGACATCCACAAATATATAGTCTGGTTTTCCAACCATTTTAACCACTTCATTATTAACCGTTACTCGCAAGGTTTTATTGAGTCTGATTTTCTTATTACCAACAGAAACAACCCCTTCTTCATCACTCATCTTTGATGTATTCAAAATCTCATCTTGCATTTCTACTTGCGTTTCTACAAATAGCTCATCCTGCTGCACCACTATGTCGTTTTGCTTGGATAGCTTGGTCCGATTTGCTTTTGCAACACTATCCAGACTATTTTGTAATTCTTCTTGTGTCAAATCCGATAAGTTCAATTCTTCCATTGTCCATATTACGGCAAACTTCTCATAGACTTTTGTGTTCAGATCTGCAAGCTTATTATTTACATAGATGTTCATCTTTGGATCAATCAATACATCCATAAACTCTGCAATCTGTGATACAGAATAATAATCAAGCATTTCCACCCTATCATTTTCCATTATTTCATAATAAGGTGTCTGTATTTCCCCATTTACAATTCCCATTCTAGGCACTTCAATATTCTTTTCATTTACTAAAAATGAAATTGATCCACCATATTCTGGCAACTTACCAAGTTCCATACTTGCCTGATCGCCCGCTGTAGATTCTCTTACAAGAATTACATCATTACTACGAATCAAGGAATTAATTCCGGCAGTTTCTCCATTCAAGGTAACCACTGCAGCCTCACCTGGCTCTCCACGAATCACTCTTAATTTGCCATTAATATAAAAGGTCAGCTCTTTCCCTCGTTTCGGGAATAAATTGTCATGGGAAAATTCTGCCTGCAACGCCGCATCTACAATTGCGAGATGATTATTATCATATAATTTAATCCTTTTTCCATTAAAAGAAACAAAGATAAAATTGTTACTTTGTTCATAATAATTCAAACAAATTCCAATCGGTGTAACCATCAATGAATTTTTAACTGCATTGGCATTTAAAAATTCAATTTTCTGCATCACTTCCTCACCACGTACTGCACATCGTTCTGGCATAATTCCCAAAAACTTTGCAACGCGATCCGTATACCCCTCTACTCGTCCTCCACCGCCAACAACAAATACCGCACTGACCGGTTTTTCACCATTTAATTCCAATATTTTGTCCACTGCCATCTTGGTCATCTTGTCCAGTGAATCACTTAAAATTTCAAGCACTTCACCTTTCCCAATTGTCTGTGGAAGTCCCATAATATCTTTGTACTCAACAAAATCCTGTAGTTCGATCGTTCGTTTAATATCTTCTGCTGTTACAAAATCTACCAAACAATGTCTTGCAATGATTTCAGTCAAGGAATCACCCGCAATTGGTAGCATTCCATAAGCAATAATACTACCATCCCTTGTGATGGAGATATCCGATGTTCCAGCACCAACGTCAATCAATGCAATATTTAACATTCGATACATTTCTGGTATCGCAACAGCTATCGCAGCAATCGGCTCAAGTGTCAAATTAGCAACATTTAAACCTGCATACTCCACTGCCCGATATAGACCGTCTACAACATCATCTGGTAAAAAAGTGGCGATTAGGTCCGCTGCAATTGTCTTCGCTTTATGATTTTCCAAATTACTAATTGGGAAATCATTCATATAATACTTTATTACCGAATACCCAACACAGTAGAATTTAATGTCCAAATCATTCTCTGCTTGAAATTTCTCATATGCCTTTTCAATTCCCAACGAATGCAGCGTATAAATATCTTCTCGACTTACATGGCGTTCTTGTTCAAAATCCATGTTAATTTGTGTCGTTACGGTTCGCAGAACACGACCAGCCGCCGCCACACACACTTCCTTAAGTGGCAACTTGATCTGCTCTTCAAGCGTTTTGGTCACTTCACGTATTGTCTCGCCAACCGTATTGATATCATGAATCTGTCCATCAAGCATTGCTCTTGTCTCATGTTCTAAAATGGTCTGAGCAACGACAAAAAATCGATCTCTCAATCGATATCCCACTGTTCCAACTATGCTTCTTGTCCCAATATCAAGTCCATACACCAATGGTGCCGGAAAATTTATTCCATTTTGCACAGGTAATCCCCCAATTTCTCATTAATCTGAAGATACGTATCAGATAACTCTTTGCTATTATCAATAACAACATCACATGCTTCTCTAAATTGCTCTTCTTTTAGCTGATGATTCATAATTTGAAGGGTTTTAGAGTCACTATAACCTCGGCCAACAAATAGTCTTTCTTTGCGAACCATTGGATCCGAATGAATATACCATAGTTGATCGAGTAAATCTGTAAACCCAGCATCAATTAGTAAAGCCGCCTCAATCAACACAAAATCATATTGCTGCAAACATCTCTCCTCGCAAATAATTTCAAGAATTTTTTCTTTTACAGCTGGATGAAGAAGCTCGTTTACGCTTGCTAATAACTGCGTATTTGCAAATACCAACGCAGCCATTTTGGCATTGTCAATCTGACCATCCGTTGCTATTATATCATGTCCTAATAAGTGAATCAAAGAGTTATAGCATTTTTCACCTGGCTTCTTTAGATTGTTTGCAATTTCATCTGCAATAAGAATCTTTGCATTGTAGTTTTCCTTGATATAGGTAAGCACTTTTGTTTTTCCAGCACCAACTCCACCCGTAACACCAATGATCATAGGTTTTTTCAATTCACACACCTCTTATGTTCGTTATTTTGCCTCGTACCAATTATCTCCAGAGTGCACATCAACTTCTAATGAAACCGCTAATTGAACTGCTTCTCGCATCTGTTGTTCCAAGATTTCTTTCACGATTTCTGTTTCCTCGACTTTTGTTTCAACAAGTAGTTCATCGTGTACTTGCAAAATCAGCTTTGACTCAAGTTTTCTATGTTCTAATTCTTTTGCTACTTTAATCATCGCAATTTTCATGATATCTGCCGCTGTTCCCTGAATTGGAGCATTCATCGCCGCACGTTCACCAAAACTTCGTTGCATGAAATTAGAACTACTAAGCTCTGGAATTGGACGTCTTCGACCAAAAAGAGTGGTTGTATACCCATTTGCTTTTGCATCTTCCACCACATGGTCTAGGAATGCTTTGATTTCTGTATAGGTTTCGAAGTAGTGATCGATATATTCTTTTGCCTCTTTTCTTGTAATACTAAGATCCTGACTAAGTCCAAAAGAACTGATTCCATATACGATTCCAAAGTTGACTGCTTTTGCATTTCGCCTTTGCAAATCCGTCACTTCATCAAATGGAATATGAAATACTTTCGAAGCCGTAATTCTATGAATATCATCTCCTGATTGATAGGCTTCAATCAGTTGAACATCTTTTGCCATATGCGCTAGAATACGTAATTCAATTTGAGAATAATCTGCATCCACAAATATAAACCCTGGCTTTGGAACAAATACCTTTCGGATTAATCTTCCTAGTTCCGATCTGGTTGGAATATTTTGTAAGTTTGGCTCTGTTGATGAAATTCTTCCAGTCGCAGCGATCATTTGGTTAAAGCTTGAATGAATTCTTCCGTCCTCTTGAATGTATTGAACAAGGCCATCTGCGTAAGTCGATTTCAGTTTTGTCAACATTCGATACTCTAATATATCCGAAACAATTGGATAGTCCGTTGCTAATTTTTCCAATACATCCGCCGCTGTTGAATAACCCGATTTTGTCTTTTTCCCACCTGGTAGACCAAGTTTTTCAAACAAGACTTCACCCAATTGTTTTGGTGAATTAATATTGAACTCAACTCCCGATTGTTCAAGGATTTTTCCTTGAACTTCTTCTATCTTTACCGCTAAAATATCCCCATATTCTTTGAGTTCATCTGCTCTTACAAGAATCCCCTCACGTTCCATATCATAAAGCACCTTTGTTAAAGGTAACTCCATATCAAAATACAAGTCAACCATTTGAGTCTTTTTCAATTCTTCCAATAAAATTGGCATCGCCCAAAACGAAATATAGGTATGATAGCATGCATATTCTTTTAATAATTCCACATTACTTTGCGCGATTTCCTCTATCGAAAGCTTTTCAAAATATTGTTTCATACTTTTGATATGCAGCCCTAGATACTCTAATCCAACATCTTCCACTTTGTATTCACTTCTCAAAGGATTGATCAGGTAGGCTGCTAATTTTGTATCCAGTACATATTCTGGCTGCACACATTCTAAATAGCGGTATGCTTTTTTGCCATCAAATGTGTACATTGGTCTTTGCTGCTTGATAAACAAACATACAAGATCACTCATTTTTTGGATAATATATTCAGACGTTACAAAACCTTCGCACGGAATAAAACCATGGCACTCCACTTCCTTGGTTGCATTCCCATAGGATAATGCAAGCCCAATTAATGCATTCTTTGCACCTTCGATGAATTCAAATGCTACCTCACTTGCACTGATTGCTCCTAGTAAGAAATCTTCTACAGCGCCAAAATCGTTATATAGGGTGAATTTTTCTTCTAATTTGATTTGCTGCGTCTGGGTTGTTTGTTTATCAAAACGATTCATCAAATTCTTTAATTCCAATTCAGCAAAAAAATCAAAGGCTTCTTTGGTATACAAATTGGTAATCATTGCATCTTCAATTGCAAACTCAATCTCTGCATCCGTACAAATGGTCGCCAGTTCTTTGCTTAATATTGCTAAATCGTGGTTTTCTGACAAGGTTTCTTTGATGGCTTTTTTCGTGATTTTATCGAGGTTTTGATAAACGCCATCCAATGTCTCATAATCCAAAAGAAGTTGCGTTGCCGTCTTCTCACCCACTTTAGGCACTCCTGGAATATTATCAGAAGCATCTCCCATAAGTGCTTTCAAATCAATAAATTGGATTGGATTCACTTGATATTTTGCAATTACATCGTCCCAAAAATAATCTTCTACTTCTGTTTTACCACCTTTTGTTTTTGGAATCTTGATTTTGATTTTATCAGATGCCATTTGTAGAAGGTCGCGGTCTCCAGACACAATACATACTTCAAATCCTTGAGCTTGACCTCTCTTTGCAAGTGTCCCTAGCAAATCATCTGCTTCAAACCCTGCTTTTTCTAAAACAGGAATCTGCATTGCCTTTAAAACTTCTTTCATAACCGGAATCTGCTCACGCAGCTCTTCTGGCATTGCCTTCCTTGTTCCTTTATAAGCTTCAAATTTATCATGGCGAAAGGTTTTCGCAGAAACATCAAATGCGACTGCCAAATAGCCAACTTTCTCATCTTCAACCATCTTCAATATAATATTTAAGAAACCATAAATCGCATTGGTGTGAAATCCCTTGGCATTGGTTAGATCAGGTACTCCGTAAAAAGCCCTATTCATAATACTATGACCATCTACTAACATTAATTTATCCATCTTTTCGTTTGCTCCCCATCACCTTTATTTACATGAAAATATAAAATACCATCCAAGCAACCACAAGAATTGCTAGAAAAGCACCCATATATAATAGTCTTCTAAGTATAACCGAAATCTTACCTTTTTTCTTTCGTTTATGTAATGCGTCCTTTAACTCTTCATCCAAATCAAACGCTGTTCCATTTTCCAACCTTGTAACACCCTCTGTCGCGAGATAATAAATGGTTACCTCTTCTTTACACTCACTGCAGGTTTCAATATGTTCCATAAACTGCAATGTTTGCTTTCCTGACAATGTGTTATCAAAAAATTCCGGTATTTTCTTTTCAATATCTGCGCAGGTTAACATGTCGCCTCCTAAAAGATTTTTAACAAATCTTCAAATACTTCAATTACATAGTCGTACTCTAAAACGTCCCCAAAACCATATTTTGCATATACAAATGGAATTCCAGCCTGCTTTGCTGCGATTGCATCGTTTATAATATCACCCACATAGATTGCTTTGCTAATTTGATTTCTTTTCATAATGAGTTGGATGTTTTCACCCTTTGTTAAGCTTGTTGCTCCAAACGATTCAAAATCTTCAAATAAATGC
>CAZWNX010000051.1:4357-15265 GCA_964635395.1 uncultured Lachnospiraceae bacterium | reverse complement strand
AACAGAAAGTGTGAGGTATTAGTATGAAGAAGAAAGTAATCCATACACCAGAAGGTGTGCGTGACATATATGGTCAGGAATATGAGAAGAAGTGGAGTTTGCAGACAATTTTGCATGAACATTTTTCGCTGTTTGGTTTTCAATCCATTCAGACACCAACCTTTGAGTTTTTTGATGTGTTTGGTAATGAAGTTGGGACAACAAGAAGCAATGAACTATTTAAGTTCTTTGATAAAGAAGGCAATACCCTTGTGCTTCGTTCGGATTTCACTCCGTCCATGGCAAGATGTGCATCCAAATATTTTGTGCAAATGGGTGTTCCAGTTCGTTTGAGTTATCTTGGCAATACATTTACCAATACCTCAACGCTTCAGGGCAAGTTAAAGGAAATCACTCAGGCAGGAATTGAAATTATTGGAGATGATTCCATCTACGCGGATGCAGAGGCGATTCAGGTTGCGGCGTTAGGACTTCGTGCTACCGGACTCAAAGAATTTCAAATTAGTGTTGGTGAGATGGGATATTTTAAAGGAATATGTGAGGAAGCTGGTTTAGATGAAGAAACAGAACTTGCTTTACGAGAATTCATTTCCCTTAAGAACTATTTTGGAGCCGAAGAGTTATTGAATGAGAAGATGATTGCACCAAACTATATTCAAGCAATTTTGAGCGTAACGGATCTATTTGGTGGAATTGAAATATTAGAACAGGCAAAAAAATATATTCATAATGAGAAGTCACTTCAAGCATTGGATCGTTTGAAAGGTGTTTATGACTTGTTATGTGAGTATGAATTAGAACAATATATATCCTTTGATTTAGGTATGCTTAGTATGTACAATTACTATACGGGTGTTGTGTTTAAGGCTTATACCTACGGCGTTGGAGATGCAATCCTGAAGGGTGGACGTTATGATAATTTATTATCCCATTTTGGGAAAACATCCCCTGCAATCGGATTTGTGATTGCTGTAGACGAGTTACTTGTAGCAATAGCAAGCCAAAAGATTGAGATGAATTTGGTGCCAAAAGTGACCCTTATCATTTATCAACAAAAAAATCTGAAACAGGCAATTACGCAGGCCAATTTCCTGAGAAGTCAAAAAGAGCGTGTAGAAATGGTGTATCTTCCAAGTGGAGTGGATGAGGCTACATTTATAAAACAATACTCCAACACAGCTTATAAGGAAATGATTCTTGTAAAATAACTAAACATTCATTTGAAAGGAACATGTTTTACATGTAAAATGGTATAATCAATGAGATATTTAACATTTGCGTTAGGTAAGGGAAGACTTGCAAAACAAACCTTGGCATTACTTGAAGAAATTGGAATTACTTGTGAAGAAATGAAGGATAAAGATTCTAGAAAACTGATTTTTGTAAATGAAGAGCTAAAACTTAAGTTCTTTCTTGCCAAGGGACCGGATGTTCCAACTTATGTGGAATACGGGGTTGCGGATATTGGTGTAGTAGGTAAAGACACCTTACTAGAAGAAGACCGAAGAGCTTATGAAGTTCTAGACTTGGGATTTGGCAAATGCCGTATGTGCGTATGTGGACCTAGTAGTGCCAAAGAATTATTGAAGCATAACGAGATGATTCGAGTGGCAAGTAAATATCCTAAGATTGCCAAGGATTATTTCTTTAATAAGAAGCATCAGACGGTGGACATTATTAAATTAAATGGTTCCGTAGAATTAGGTCCAATTGTAGGACTTTCGGATGTGATTGTGGACATTGTTGAAACTGGCTCAACACTTCGAGAAAATGGGTTAGAGGTGCTTGAAGAGATCTGTCCATTATCAGCTAGAATGATTGTAAATCAAGTGAGTATGAAGATGGAGGCGCAAAGAATCAAGAAGATTATCGCCGATTTAAAGGAGCGTTTAGAATGAGAATACTTTCATTAAATGAAGAAACAAAGCAAAATCTTTTGGAAAACCTTTTACAAAGAAGTCCTGATCAATATGAAGAATATGAAGCAGTTGTGAAAGACATTTTAAAAGATGTGAAAGAACGTAAAGATCAAGCAATTTTTGATTATACATTGAAATTTGATAAGTTTGCATTGTCAGCACGCAACATCAAAGTGACTACGCAGGAAATCGATGATGCATTTACAAAAGTTGATCCAGAACTGATTCGGGTTATGGAGAAAGCAGCTGGCAAAATTCGTGAATATCACGAGATGCAACTTCGTACAAGTTGGATGAATATGAAAGAGGATGGAACGATTCTTGGGCAGAAAGTGACACCACTTGATATTGTGGGAGTCTATGTACCAGGTGGCAAAGCGGTGTATCCAAGTTCTACCCTCATGTGTGTGGTACCTGCCAAGGTCGCTGGTGTTCGTAAAATCATTATGACGACTCCTCCAAACAGTGAAGGGCAGATCAATCCAGCAGTATTAGTTGCTGCTAGAATCGCCGGTGTAGATGAAATCTACAAAGTAGGTGGTGCTCAGGCAATCGCTGCAATGGCGTATGGAACACAGAGCATTCCAAAGGTACATAAAATTGTGGGACCTGGCAATATTTTCGTGGCCCTTGCCAAGAAAAGCGTGTATGGTCATGTAAGTATTGACTCGATTGCAGGACCAAGTGAAATTTTGGTATATGCAGATCATACAGCCAATCCAAAATACATTGCTGCCGATTTATTATCTCAGGCAGAACATGATGAACTGGCAAGCTCCATTCTAGTAACAACGGATGCAGCGTTAGCAAAGCAAGTATCGGATTATGTGGAGCAATTTACAAAAGAAGCGGATCGTGAAGCGATTATTCGCAAATCCATTGACCAATATGGATATATATTAATCTGTCAAAATGAAGACGATGCGGTGGATGTAATTAATGAAATCGCGACAGAGCATTTGGAAATTTTGACGGCCAATCCATTTGAAGTATTACCGAAAATCAGACATGCCGGAGCTATTTTCCTCGGCGAGTATTCAAGTGAGCCACTTGGCGACTATTTTGCAGGACCAAATCATGTATTACCAACCAATGGGACAGCTAAATTTTTCTCTCCATTGAACGTAGATGATTTCACCAAAAAATCAAGCATTATTGCCTATTCAAAAGTGGCTTTAGAACGCGAATACAAAGAAATTGATTATTTTGCAAAACAAGAAGGTCTTAGCGCACATGCGAAATCAGTACGAATTCGCTTTGAGGAGGAATAAAGATGGAACGAATTGCGGTTGTGGAACGTAAAACCAATGAAACGGATATTAAAGTTTCACTGAATTTAGATGGAAGTGGTAAAAATTCGATTCAAACAGGCATTGGTTTCTTTGATCATATGCTTGAGGGCTTCTCAAAACATGGCTTTTTTGACCTTGAGATCAGTGTAAATGGTGATCTAAAGGTAGATGGGCATCATACAGTTGAAGATACGGGGATTGTACTTGGCGAGGCGATTAAAAAAGCGGTTGCTGACAAAAAGGGAATCAAACGATTTGGTCAATTTTTGCTTCCGATGGACGATTCGCTTGCACTGTGTGCGATTGATCTTTCAGCAAGACCTTATTTTGCATTTGATTGTAGTTTCGGCGGGGAACGAGTGGGAGAATTTGAACTAGGATTAGTGAAAGAGTTTTTTTATGCACTAAGCTATTCATCAGGAATGAATCTGCATCTGAAGATGCTTTCAGGGGACAATGATCATCACAAAGTGGAGGCAATGTTTAAAGCATTTGCCAAGGCACTGGATGAGGCAACAAGTTATGATCCAAGAATTACAGGCGTGTTAAGTACGAAAGGAAGTCTCTTATAATGATGGAAAAGAATTTTTTTGCTAGTATTTATTTATCCAAGAATCAACAAGCAGTCAAAGGACTTAATCAAGCAGTTGAATTAGAATTAGATGCCCTAGAGCTTGCGCTAGAATACGCAGGAAGTGGCGTGGACGGTATTATGATTTTTGATTTATCACAAACCGACGACGAACATGAGAATGCAATTTTAACCATTAAAAGAATTGCTGCAAGTGTGAATATTCCAGTTTATGCAGCAGGTAATTTGAAGCGAATGGAAGATCCTAAAAAAGTTCTATATGCAGGATGTAAAAAGGCAATCCTCAATGCTTCCAAAGAAAATTTCACATCTCTTTTAGAAGAAGTTTCTTTGAAATTTGGAAAAGATAAAATCGGTGTTTCCATTATGGGACTAGATGATCTTAAGAATAATCTCGGAGAAATCGAAAGCTACGCCAGTGAAGTATGGGTATTAGATGAGAAATTATGGAAGAGTGTGGGTGCAATCAGCGATATTCCTGTATTTATTATGTTCCCTTCCGTAATGCCAGACAAGATGCTTGCTGTTTTAGAACAAGAATACGTTCTTGGACTGACAGGAGAAATTGTGAATGATAACAAAAAGGATATTCAGGCTCTAAAAACCCTTTGCGTGGAAAAAGGACTTGCAGTGAAGAGTCAGGAAGAACGACCAGCATTTGAAAGCTTCAAAAAAGATAGCGCTGGACTTGTTCCAGTAATCGTTCAAGATGTCTTGACGAATCAAGTGTTGATGATGGCATATATGAATCAAGAAGCTTACGAGATGACTCTGAAAACTGGAAAGATGACCTATTATAGCAGAAGTAGACAGGAATTATGGATTAAAGGACTTACAAGTGGGCATTACCAATATGTCAAATCTTTAAGTATCGACTGTGATCAAGACACATTGCTTGCCAAAGTAACGCAGGTGGGTGCAGCTTGTCACACCGGCAACAAATCTTGTTTCTTTACGCCAATTATCGAAGAACCAGATTCGGATAAGAAGGCAAATTTAGAAGTATTTGAGCAGGTATTAGGTGTAATCAAAGATCGTAAAGAGAATCCAAAAGAAGGTTCCTATACCAATTATTTGTTTGAAAAGGGTGTGGACAAGATTTTGAAGAAACTAGGTGAAGAAGCAACGGAAATCGTGATTTCTTCTAAGAACCCTAACCCGGAAGAAATCAAATATGAAATATCAGACTTTTTGTATCATATGATGGTACTCATGGTTGAAAAAGATATTACCTGGGATGATATTACAACGGAACTAGCAAATCGATAGAAGTGGTGATTATGAGAAAATTAGCGTTACGCGATGAAATACTATTAACAATTGATAAACCTGCTCGTTACATCGGCGGGGAAGTAAATACGATTACAAAATCCATTGAACAAATAGACATCCGGTTTGCCATGTGCTTTCCGGATGTTTATGAGATTGGGATGTCCCACCTAGGGATTCAGATTCTATATGATATGATCAACAGCTTTGAACATACTTGGTGTGAACGAGTGTATTCACCTTGGGTTGATTTGGATAAGATTATGAGGGAGGAGAAGATTCCTCTTTTTGCTCTTGAATCACAAGATCCAATCAAAGAGTTTGATTTCCTTGGAATTACCTTACAGTACGAGATGTGTTATACCAATATTTTGCAGGTTCTTGATTTGGCACAGATTAGCAGATATGCCAAAGACCGTGATGAAACGCAGCCCCTTGTTATTGGCGGCGGACCATGTAGTTATAATCCAGAACCGATTGCAGATTTCTTTGACATTTTTTATATTGGCGAAGGGGAGACTATGTTTGAGACTCTCTTAAACCTTTATCAAAAACACCAGTCAAAAGGGTATGTAAAAGAGGCGTTTTTGAGAGAAGCAGCCTGTATTCCGGGAATTTATTGCCCATCCCTATATGAGGTTGTTTACAATGAGGATCAAACGATTTCATCTAGAACCAAGAAATACGAAGAAATTCCAGATACTATTTTAAAAGAAGTGGTTATGGATGTAACCAATACCTATTATCCAATGAAACCCGTGGTTCCATTTATTAAGGTTACTCAGGACCGCGTTGTGTTAGAGATTCAAAGAGGCTGCATCAGAGGATGTCGTTTTTGTCAGGCGGGACAACTGTATCGACCAGTTCGTGAACGTGATGTTGATACCCTCAAAGAATATGCAACTGCAATGCTTACGGCTACAGGGCATGAGGAGATTTCATTAAGCTCCTTGAGTTCAAGTGATTATACCAAGCTGCAGGAATTGGTAGAATTCTTGATTGAAGAATGCAATGAGAAAAAGATTAATATATCGCTTCCTTCATTAAGAATTGATGCATTCGCATTAAATGTTATGGAAAAAGTTCAAGATGTTCGCAAAAGCTCGCTAACCTTTGCGCCGGAAGCAGGTTCCCAGAGAATGCGAGATGTTATTAATAAAGGATTATCCCTTGAACAGATTTTAGAAGGTTCGAGACTTGCCTTTGAAGGTGGATGGAATCGTGTGAAACTCTACTTCATGTTAGGATTACCAGGGGAGACCCTCGAGGATATTGAAGCGATTCCTTGGCTTGGCGATCAAATTGCAAGAGTCTATTACGAAACCGTTCCCAAAGAGCAAAGAACTGGGAAAGTAGCGATTACACTTAGTACATCCTTCTTTATTCCAAAGCCGTTCACCCCATTTCAATGGGCAATTATGAATACCCAAGAAGAGTTTGAGGAAAAAGCAAGTCAGGTAAGACAAGCGCTAAATCAGATGCTGAATAAAAAGAGTATGAAATACAATTGGCACGAAGCAGATTTATCCATGTTAGAGGGTGTTTTTGCCAGAGGAGATCGAAAATTGTCAAAAGTGATTGAAATCGCTTATGAAAAAGGATGTATGTTTGATTCATGGAGTGAGCATTTTAAATTTAATGCATGGCTTGAAGCATTTGACGAAGCCGAAGTGGATCCATTTTTCTATACCACAAGAAAACGTGAAGAAGATGAAGTATTTCCGTGGGATTTCATTGATTGCGGAGTGACTAAAGAATTCTTATTAAGAGAATGGAATCATGCAATGAGTGAAGAAGTTTCACCAAATTGTAAGGTATCCTGCCAGGCATGTGGCGCCAGTCGTTTTAAAGGAGGTATTTGCGTTGAAAATAAGAGTTAAATTTCGCAAAGAAGGCGCAATGGTTTTTGTAGGACATTTAGACCTGTTACGATATTTTCAGAAAGCATTTCGTAGATCATTATTAGATATTCGTTATTCGCAAGGGTATAACCCACATCAAGTCATGTCGTTTGCAATGCCCCTTGGTGTTGGCGTGAAGAGTAATGGAGAATATATGGACGTGACCATGAATTCCGTGACCTCATCAAAAGATTTTGTAGAGGCACTTGGGGCCCAGATGGCTGAGGGAGTAGACATTGTAAGCGTTGTAGAATTAGATGAAGACTCAAAAAATGCAATGACAAGCGTAGCTGGTGCATCTTATTATGTGGACTACCGAGAGGGCTATCAGCCAGATTTTGATTTTGAGAAAGAATTTACGAAATTCATGGAACAAGACAAAATCCTAGTTATCAAGAAAACAAAGAAAAGTGAAAAAGAGATGGATTTAAAGGAACACATCCATGACTACCGTGTCACGGGCAATCAGGCCTATGTTCTAGTGGATGCTGGAAGTGTTGTGAATATTAAACCAAATCAGATCATGGAAGCGTTCTATGAGAGCCTAGGGAAAGAATGTGGTGCGTTTACGTTTGTGTATACGAGGGATGATTTATTTATGAGAGAATCTGAGGAAGGTCCATTTCTTTCGCTTTTAGTTGCTGGAAAGGAATTCGAATGAGCCAAACTGTTATATTCACACACTTTGAGGGAAAGCCATTTGAACTAATCTATGAGGACAATCAATGTGTGTATGTGGATACGATCAATCCCCATGTTGGAAGCGTTAATCAAATTATTGTAGGAAAAATAGTTAAGGTTCAAAAATCATTACAAGCTGCATTTGTAGAGATTTCAGAGCATGAAAATGGATTTTTGCCCTTTGCAAACTGTCAGGGGATGGATGTGAATAAGTTACGCCAAGGAGACGAGGTTCTTGTCCAAATCAAGAAAGAAGCTTATCGTTCAAAAGATTGTGTATTGACCTGCAACCTTGTACTGCCAAAGCTCTTTACGATGCTATCAGTCGGTCGCAAACAACACGGGTTTTCCAAACAACTTAGCAAGCGAGCAACAGCAGAACTGCGGGATTTCATAGAAGCAAATTATGGGGAAGATTATCCCTATGGGATTGTCATTCGCTCCAATGCTGCGCTTCTTGAGAAACATGGGAATCCCAGCATTTCTGGTACGTTAGAGGATCTGCTTCGAGCCGAAATTGATTCTACAACGACCGAACTTGATCAGATTATTGAGAAATCAAAAACCAGAAAAGTGCACACTGTATTATATGATGAATCCTTTTTCTTTCAGGCATTTACAGCCCTTGATTTTCAAAAGGTGGATCGTGTCTTAATAGAAGACCCCGCCATCTATGAAGAAATTATGAAATTTGGCTCAGTGTTCAAAGAAAAGTGTGTATTATATCAAGATCCGAAAGTAAGTCTGGCAGTTCTTTATAATATTCCGGGCAAATTAAAGGAAGTGCTTTCGGACAAAGTATATCTGAAATCAGGAGCCTATCTCTATATTGAATCAACCCAGGCACTGACGGCGATCGACGTAAATTCAGGTAAGAACATCTCATCCAAAGAGCGGGAAGTCTATCATTTGGGAATTAACTTAGAAGCGATTGATGAAATTGGAAGACAATTAAAACTTCGCAATCTATCGGGAATTATCTATATTGATTTCATTAATCTAGGTAAGGAAGAATCTGTTGAAACCATGCTTGATTATTGTAAGCAAGTGTTCTCGAAAGACCGTGTCAAAACCATCGTAATGGGAATTACGAAATTAGGACTTGTTGAAATCACAAGGGAACGAACAGACACTCCCCTTTGTGAGAAAATAAAGGAGTGTGCCCGCATATGAAACTTGTTGGACTAAAGAAAGTATATGATGGCAAATACTTGAGGAATTATGTTTTAACCTATCTCAATAAAGCCAATCAAGAAAAACATTATGAAATTGTAAGCCGAAGTGGCATTGATAGTATTGAACAGCTTGGTCAAAAGACAAGTGGTGTTTCCATGGTAGTTACGATGCAAGGGAAAATGCTTTTACTCAAAGAATTTCGTATGGGAATTAATAAAAGTATCTACAACCTATGTGCGGGCATGATTGAACATGGTGAGACAATGGAAGAATGCATTGCAAGGGAGCTGTATGAGGAAACGGGTTTAAAGGTCAAAGAAATCAAGGCAATCCTGCCATCATCCTATTCAGCAGTTGCTATTTCTGACATCAAAACCAATATTGCATTTGTTGAAGCGCAGGGTGAGATTGCAGATCATTCTTCTCACAATGAAGAGATTTCGGCAGCCTTTTATTCCAAGGATGAAATCAAAGAAATGCTAAAAACCAAGGAGTTCTCAAGCAGAAGTCAGATAGCAGCGTACTTTTTTGCAAATGCTATTGACTTCGAGGTTGATAAGTGATATCATTTTCAAGTATGCCGCATAACTAGGTACAAGTATTTTGAAAAGAAGATCTAAAATCTTATTTTTTCTAGTCAAAATCACCGATGTTAGCGAGATTGATAATAGGAGGTGCCCTATATGTACGCAATTATTGCAACTGGTGGAAAACAGTATAAAGTTTCTGAAGGTGAAGAAGTTAGAGTTGAAAAGCTTGATTTAGAAGAAGGAGCAACTGTAACATTTGACCAAGTTCTCGCAGTAAGCGATCAAGATTTAAAAGTTGGTTCTGATGTAGCAACAGCTACAGTTGTTGGAACTGTTGTAGCTCAAAAAAGAGCGAAAAAAGTGATCGTATACAAATACAAGAGAAAATCTGGATATCATAAGAAAAATGGTCATAGACAATCTTACACAAAAGTTAAAATTGACAAAATCAATTTATAATTTTGGGACATTTTGATGACGAATATAACCATTTATAAGAATTCGAATAATCAAATAAGCAAATTTGTTATAGATGGACATGCTGGTTATGCGCGCGAGGGTTCTGACATCGTGTGTGCCGCTATTTCATTTTTAACAACAAACACAATCAATTCCATTGAAGCATTGACGGATTCGGATTTTCATTCGAAGAAGAATGTGAAGCAAAAAGGCGCTAGAGTCGAGTGCAATTTTGATAAAGGAATGGACGATAAGGCAGATGTCTTATTGCAAGCATTTGAACTAGGATGCAAAGACTTAGCAAAACAATACAATAAGTATGTAAAACTCAATTTTGAGGAGGTGTAACAACATGATGAAATTAAACCTTCAAATTTTTGCTCATAAAAAGGGAGTTGGTTCTACAAAGAACGGTAGAGACTCTGAATCAAAAAGACTTGGTGCAAAAAGAGCTGACGGACAATTCGTAAAAGCCGGTAATATTTTATATAGACAACGTGGAACAAAGATTCACCCAGGAACGAATGTAGGTCGTGGTGGAGATGATACTTTGTTTGCATTAGTTGACGGTGTAGTGAGATTCGAAAGAATGGGAAGAGATAGAAAGAAAGCTTCCGTTTATCCAGTAGAACAACAATAATACGAGTACACAGGGAGCTTCAAACATTTCGTTTGGGGCTCTTTTTAAACAAAGAAAGTGGAGGAGCTCATGTTTGCTGATAGAGCTAAAATATATGTCCGAAGCGGTAAAGGTGGCGATGGACATGTCTCGTTTCGAAGAGAAAAATATGTGCCAAATGGGGGACCAGATGGTGGAGACGGCGGTGAAGGTGGAAGCGTCATCCTTGAAGTGGATGAAGGATTAAATACACTCACGGACTATAGACACAAACGTAAATACAATGCGCAAGATGGTGAACCTGGTGGAAAACGCAATTGCCATGGTAAGAATGGTGAAGACATCATTTTAAAATTACCAGCGGGAACAGTTGTCAAAGAAGAAGCTTCTGGGAAAGTCATTATTGACATGTCGGGAGATACCAAGCGATATGTTTTGTTAACCGGTGGAAAAGGCGGTAATGGTAATCA
>CAZWNX010000051.1:0-4257 GCA_964635395.1 uncultured Lachnospiraceae bacterium | reverse complement strand
ATTGAGGGTGCTAGTGAAGGTATTGGCTTAGGACATGAGTTTTTAAGACATATTGAACGTACCAAAGTCATCATTCACATGGTGGATGCTGCGGGAACAGAGGGTCGTGATCCAATCGCAGATATCTATGCGATTAATCAGGAGTTGTCCAAATATAACGAGGACCTTGCAAAAAGACCTCAGATTATTGCGGCCAATAAAATGGATGCGATTTATGATGAAGAGAATGACATTATTGAACGCCTAAAAAAGGAATTTGAACCACAGGGATACTGCGTATATCCGATTTCAGCAGTATCGGGTAAGGGTTTGAAGGAATTATTATATAAAGCATACGAAACATTGAAAAGTATTCATGAGGAGCCAACGATCTTTGAACAGGAATTTAATCCAGCTGAAATGGCAATGTATGATGCGGGAACATTTAGTGTTACGTATGATGAAAAAGAAAATGAGTATGTGGTAGAAGGTCCAAGAATCGAGAAAATGCTTGGTTATACCAACTTAGAATCCGAAAAAGGATTTGTATTCTTCCAGAAATTCTTGAAAGAAAGTGGCGTTTTAGTAGAATTAGAGAAACTAGAAATTGAAGAGGGCGCAACTGTAAGAATGTATGGTTTAACCTTTGAATATTACAAATAAGGAAGAAGGTATTCTATGACAAGTAAACAAAGATCTTATTTAAAAAGCCTTTCCAATACAATTGAGCCAGTTTTTCAAATTGGAAAATCTGGATTAACACCAGAAGTAACACAGGCAGTTTCAGAAGTTTTTAATAATAAAGAATTGATCAAACTTGCTGTACTGAAAAATTGCATGGATGACCCTAGGGAGATCGCTGCAATGCTAGGAGAGAGAACCAAGTCTCAAGTCGTTCAGGTAATTGGCAAGAAAATCGTATTATACAAGGAAAATAAAAATAATCCAATTATTAGGTTGCCTTTATAAGAAAAATGTGTGTATAATATTATCAGACTAGAATGATAAAAAATTAACACACTTAGACTTGAAAGGCAAGGTGATCGTATGGGTAAGCGAGTTGGAATTATGGGTGGAACCTTTGACCCTGTACATAATGGACATTTAATCATCGCAGAGATGGCGCTTGAAAATTTTGAATTAGACGAAATTTTATTTGTTCCAAGTGGTATTCCATGGCTCAAGGATGTTTCTAAAGTTCTGAATAAGAAGACGAGAGTTTCTCTCACTGGAATAGCAATTGAAGATAATCCTAATTTTGCATTATCCACGATTGAAATTGATCGGGAAGGAAATTCTTATTCTTACGAGACTGTAGAAGAACTAAAGAAGAGCAATCCAGATACGGATTATTACTTTATTATGGGAGCGGACTCCTTATTTGATGTTGAGATTTGGAAGAATCCAGAGATTTTAATGAAAAATTGCACGTTGTTAGTTGCCGTGAGAGATGATTATGATCAGCAACAGATGAGGGACCGCGTTAGCTATCTGGTGCATAAGTATCAAGCCAAAATCGAATTATTAGCAACGCCTAGAGTAGACATTTCTTCTACAATGATTCGGGAACGAATTGCGGCTGGCAAATGTGTACGATACATGCTTCCAGACCCAGTGATTGAATATATTAAGAAGATGCAACTGTATCAAAATACGGACACGAACTAATAAGTAGAGGACCTATTATGCGATATTTAGACCATTCTATGAAATATTGGGAAAAAGTAATCAAAAAGGAATTGGATTCCAAGAAGTATCGCCACAGTTTAGGCGTGGCTTATACATCTTCCTGCTTAGCAATGAAATATGGTGTAGATATGGAGCAAGCGTACTTTGCAGGATTATTTCACGATATTGCCAAAGGAATTGATAATGACTATAAAATCAAACTTTGTCATGAATATCAATTAGAGGTGAAAAGTGTAGCATATGACAACCCAGAACTATTACACGCGGTATTGGGCGCGAAAATCTGTGAACTAGATTACGATGTGCAAGATGAAGACCTTCTGAATGCAATCGCGTATCATACAACTGGAAGACCGGACATGAGTGACCTTGAGAAAATAGTCTACATTGCCGATTATATTGAACCAAATAGAAGCGAGTTGCCACAACTTGAGGACGTTAGAAGAATAGCATTTGAAGATTTAAATCGGGCACTGGTGATAATACTGCATAGTAGTTTGGAGTACCTTAACAAGAATGCAGCAGGGATTGACCCGTTGACACAGGAAACTTACGATTATTACAAAGGAGAAACCATTCAATGACAATAAAAGAAGCAGTACTTGCTGCAGTAGATGCACTAGAGGAAAAAAAGGCTGAGGATATTAAGTTAATAGATATTTCCAAAGTATCGGTCTTAGCAGATTATTTCTTGATTGCATCAGGAAACAACCGTAATCAAGTTCAGGCAATGGCTGATTATGTAGATGAAATCCTTGAAAAAGCTGGATTTTCGAAAAAACAAACAGAAGGCTATGATAATGCAAACTGGATCTTAATGGATTACAAAGATATAGTTGTTCATATCTTTGATAAAGAGAATCGTTCTTATTATAACTTAGAACGTATCTGGAGAGATGGAACGCAAGTGAGCTTGAATAAGTAAAGAGAAGAAACTAGGAACGAATATAAATCAGTATAAATCAATATAACAATAGCGTGGATTCAATCAATGTCAATGACAATGTGAGAATCCACGCTATTTTTTTAACTAGTGGTATAATCTGAAAACGCCATACACCTTACCAAGAATCTGGCAATCTTTTACAATAATTGGAGCCATATAATCATTCTCCGGTTGAAGACGAATGTGATCGGATTCTTTGTAGAAGGTTTTCACAGTGGCAGAATCATCAATCAAGGCAACAACTGTATCCCCATTTCTTGCAGTGTTGCAACATTCTACAAAAATCTGGTCCCCATCATAGATTCCAACATTCACCATGCTATCACCCTTCACTTTAAGAACGAACGAATCTTTATTGGGTGCGTATTCAGCAGGGATTGGCAAAAATCCTTCAATATTCTCAGTTGCAAGAATTGGCTGCCCAGCTGCAACAGTACCAATAATTGGAATACTTGCAATTTCATTGCGCACCATCTGGAAACTGTCATCCATAATCTCAATGGCTCTTGGCTTGGTAGGGTCCCTTCTTATATATCCATTCTTCTCAAGGGTTTCAAGGTGTGAGTGAACAGAAGAAGTTGACTTTAAGTTCACAGCCTCGCAGATCTCGCGCACCGCAGGTGGATACCCTTTTGATAATATTTCATCCTTAATATAATTCAATATTTCTTGTTGCTTATTTGTGATTTTCCCAAATTTCATGGACAAAACCTCCTAGGACTTGATTTTTAATAATCATAGCATACCAAATTTGAAAAAGCAAACATATATTCCAAATATTTGTTCGATTTTTGACGCTAACCTATTGACAAAAGAATGTATGTTCGATAGAATGAAACAAACAGATGTTCGCATTATTTCGAAGGGAGTAAGTTATGAAGAGAGAACTTGTAGAGAGTATGAATGGAAATAGAAAAAGATCTAATAATAGAAGAAGATCTAATAATAGAAGAAAGCAAATTGTTGCAACTCAGAAACTAATCATTTCTATTTGTGTTATTGCAGTCTTATTTTCAGCATTGTTTTTATTTAACCCATTTACGTCCCAGGCGAAAGAATCAGATGAACAGACACTCTATAAGTATTACAATAGTATTATTGTTAACTATAACGATAGTTTAAGTACTATTGCGTCACGATACTGCAATTTAGATGCAACAGATTATGAGTCCTATATTGAAGAAGTGTGTGAAATCAACCATTTGCAAGACCCGGATGATTTAGTAGCGGGTAATAACATTGTTGTTCCTTACTATTCTTATGAATTTCAATAGAAGTTATGAATGTATACTGTATAAAGTATATACGATAAAAGACTGGTCGCTTTCGCGTATCCAGTCTTTTATCGTATATATAGTGAGGGGGAGGGTTTGGCAATTTGAGGAATAATCTTAAGGTTTAACTGTTTCATATGGCCAGTCTATAATGCCACCAAAATCGTATACATTTGTATATCCTAAGTCAACGAGAGCCTGAGCTGCTAGTTTACTACGGCGACCACTTCTGCAATACACCAAGATGTTAGCAGATGGATCTTTAAGAACTTCGGATGCCTTAGCACTTACTTCGTAGTCCGGGAGAAGAATGGCACCTTCGATATAACCTTCGTTATATTCTTCTAATGTTCTTACATCAACAATTGT
>CAZWNX010000050.1:0-15310 GCA_964635395.1 uncultured Lachnospiraceae bacterium | reverse complement strand
GCAAAAACGAGTGCAAACGCGTCTTGACAGTTGTATAGGGCCTCACATATCCTGCCTCTTACCTAAATTGTTATGGCAAAAATGATAATGCAAAAAAGGCTTCGCACTAATTTGTACGAAGCCATGTATACTGTCTATTTAGTTAAATAACCTATCGTTGAAGGACTATTCCATTAATTTTGCAATTACTTCAATGATTTCATGTTGGTCAAATGGCTTTGTTAGAAATTCATTTGCACCTTCTTTAATACATTCAATCATTTTGCTTTTTTGACCAGCAGCAGTAACCATAATTACTTTTGCATCTTTATGCATCGCTTTGATCATTTTTAGAGCTTCCACACCATCAACGATTGGCATTGTAATATCCATAGTAACAATGTCAGGCTTCGTTGCTTGATATTTCTTAACCCCTTCTTCTCCATTTACTGCTTCATCTACAACAACATGTCCATTCGTTTCAAGAATTGAACGCAACATTTTTCTTGATGTTCTTGAATCATCTACAATTAAAATATTAGCCATTACTCATTTCCTCCCAAATTATTCTATCGTCAATTCTTCATCCACTGACACAATAAAACTTACATTATTGTCTTCAATTGACATCGGAAAAACACAAAACTTATTTCCCTTAATAGTAACTGATTCATCATAAAACAATGGAGGTAACATATCGATTTCAATATTTTCTTTGCTTAAATCTGATGCAAACAATCCATTAATACAGTTTGTAAACTCTCCAACCGCATCTAAGGCATCCATATCCACACTTGCAAATTCTTCTTTTGCAAAAGGAACTGCAATAGATAATAGGCTGTCATCTGCTCCGGCAAATCCAGAAACCACTTTGAAATCTCCATCCAAATGCTGAATTGCTAAATTATCAGCGTAAATCTCATCAACAAGAAATGCTTTTGATACATAAGCACCTGAATGAATGATACGAATCAATGTTCTTACAGCAATTCCACACAACTTCGAATACATTGTGTTGGCCGTAGGTAAGAACAAATTTACTGTTCTTTCAATATCGCCACTTACTAAATCATCCATATCAGTAGCGGTGAATCCCATTGATTGCTGGTACTCAGCAAGCGCCGCTTCAATATCAGAAAGTGTCAATAAATCTTTGTCGATTAACGTTTGAACAAAAATTAAGTAAATATTCCCCTGTTTTTTTAACAACTGAATCACTTGTTCTTCAGTTAAATATCCTTTTTCTACAGCAATGTCACCAAATCTTCTATCCATAATAGCTTGTAGGTTGTTGACTTCATCTGCCTGTTCTGTTGTCATCAGTTTTTCAGCAACAGCAATTAATCCAAGCTTAACACGAATCGTATTTTCAATCGCGATAACATCTTTCAATTGTTCTTTTGTGATTCGCTTTGTAGCAACCAAATAATTACCAAATATCTGATCAAACATGTATAACCCTCCTACAAATTCCTTTTTCATTATTTTATAACATTTTCACAAAAAAGAAAAGTGTTACTTCAAAAAATATGTATCAAATATACGTTTTGCAATCGGAACTGCGTAATCTCCTCCTGAGCCCGCCCCTTCTACAATAATCGTCACGCATATTCTAGGATTTTCAACTGGCGCGTATCCTGTAAACCAAGCATGGCTCTCGCCTTTGATCGAACCAAACTCAGCAGAGCCGGTCTTTCCAGCCGCTGAATAAGGCTGATTTTTTAATTTTGTAGCCGTTCCGTTTTCAACCACGCCCACCATGAGTGTTTCCAAAAAATCTGCTTCCTGTGTACTCATCATTTTTTTGTATTGTTTTTGAGAATACTGCTTTACAATTTCACCCTTATAAGTCTCAATTCGATCAACAAGATACGGTGTCATGAGCTGTCCATTATTTGCAATTGAACTCGTAATCATATTTAGATGCATCGGCGTAATCTGGGTATTCCCCTGACCAATCGACGTCTGCATAACAAGGTATGACTCTGAATCTTCTGGCAAATCGAACTTACTTTTATTATATGCCATCTGAACTGGGTGATTTCTATTAAATAGTAAATTTTCGCAAGTGTTTTGGAGTTTTTTCTTATCTAATTGCGTTCCAATATTTGCAAAGGATGAATTGCACGAATGCTCAAAGGACTCCTGCAAGTTCACTTGCCCATGGCTTTTCTTATGATAACACTGAATCTTGCCATCTTCAAAATTAAAAACCCCATTACACTTAAAACTATATTCACCATATGTTTCTCTATTTTCGCGAAAATACTCTAATGCTGTAATGATTTTAAAGGTTGATCCCGGAGGATACAGTCCCTGCGTAGAACGATTCAGCAAATATGCATTTTGGTTATCGTCTTTGATGGCATCCCAAATTTTGTCAATTTCATTTGGATCGAAATCTGGTTTTGAAACCATTGCCAGAATTTTACCCGTGGATGGCTCTGTCACAATAATGGTTCCTTTGTAGATTCCAAGTGCATCATAAGCAGCTTGTTGCAAGGATACATCCAGTGTTGTAACAATTGTATTTCCCATATTTTTTTGAGCCGCTAGCTCATTTTGGATTTTTTCGCCTACAAAGGTTGAAGACGTAAGCAATTGTATGTTGGACGAACTTTCAATTCCCATTTTACCTTTTGCTGAATACCCAACCACATGCGCAAAAAGATTTCTATAAGGATAAAATCGCTTTTCCCTTCCCGTTTCATCCGTTCCCGTTTGCGCTAACACGGAGCCATCCGAAGCCAAAATTTTGCCACGAATATTGTTTTGCGCAAGCAACTCCTGTCTTTGATTGTAATTATTATTAATTACAACATCACTTTTAAAATACACATAATAAACCAAATTTACGATTAGCCCAAGCATCATCAATGAGCAGGTGATTGTTACAATCGTAAGTGGCATTTTCTTTGCTATTTTCACTAATTTATTTAACTTAATCATTCCCATTTCCCTCTTTTGCCTGAACCAAATACAATCCCTGAATAATAGAGAATACTACAATTGTTGACAAAACGCTGGTTCCCCCATAACTAACTAGTGGCAATGTAACTCCGGTAAGAGGAATAAACTTAGTGCCTCCTCCGATCGTCAAAAAGATTTGAAAGATATAAAGAATCCCCAAACCAAGACCAACATAACGATAGAATTCATCCTTTAATCGATAGACTACCTGTATAACAACAAAAAAGCTACTTAGACATACAACAATCATCGCAATGGAAAATATTACACCAAACTCCTCTGCAATCGCCGAAAAAATAAAATCAGCCTCGACATATGGAATAGTTGTTGGATTTCCTTGATATATTCCCATTCCAAACCATCCACCCGTTCCAATTGCAAATAAAGATTGTGCGATTTGATAACCAGCTCCGTCAATATGTCCCCAGGGGTTTTTGTAAGCCAATAGTCGAACTCTTACATGCGAAAATAATGTTGCAGCTACTACTCCTGCTGCAGTCCCACCAAGCATTCCCAAAAGCAAATACAAATAATTGGAAGTTGCCACAAATAGCATTCCAAGATATACCACAAAAAAGATTAATGCACTTCCTAAATCCTTAGACAATACTAAAATCATCACATGGATTCCTGCAATTGTTGTCGCAATTACGACATTCAAAAAACTTTTTGATTTTGCCAATATTGATGCTACAAAAAAAACAAAAATAATTTTAACGACTTCCGATGGTTGAAAGGATACTCCCAAAATGGAAAAAGATAATTTCGAACCATTTGTAACCGCCCCAAGCAAAAATACAATCCCTAAAAAGCCTACACCGACAGCTGCGTATATCCAATACAGCTTTTTTAAAAATGTTAGTCGCTTCACAAAATAGGGGATAAATAGCCCGATCAATATTGATATTGCTACAATAACTACTTGTCGAACTGCTTTTTGAAAAGAAAGCCTTGTCAATACTACAAATCCGATGCTCAAAAGCAAGCACATATTATTCACTAATAACCGGTTTGCATCTTGATATACCACTCTAAATAGTGCCACTGTAGCAAATAGAAGAATCTGTTGAAATCCGTAAAATATAATGTTTGTGGCATCCGATGTTTCAAGGCAAATTGCCGCAAATCCAACAAAATGAACAACAAACATGCAGATGATTTGTCTTGTGTAAACGCCATTTTTTATTTTTTCAGATTTGTACTTAAAATATAATATACTCTCTAGTGCATAGATTGTCATAAACACCATAATGATGTATTTCGACAAATCCGAAATGATCATTTCCATCTCTTATCTCCTATAAAATTCCCCTTTTGTAATGTCCCTTTGTAAACTCTTTCAATAGACTAGTATCTTCGTTATTAAGTCTACCCTTATACAATTTGGTAAAAAATCCCATAATTTTTTTCGTTTGTTCTGAATCTTCTAGCGTAAATGAAAGGATTTGGTCAAACCCTAATTCAAGTACACTTTCATATTCTGTGTGAAGTGCTAGCGGAACACAGTTGTAGATTGTATTCTCACAGCGGTCGTGATGACATAGCACTTGGAATTCCTTATGATAGCGATCCTTTAATGCAAGTGGACCCGATGCGTCAATCTTATGGTGTTGTCGATCTTTACACAAGCCCATTGTCTGGTATACGCAATTGGCAGTCTCCATTAATGGAATATAACCATAAATAATAATTTTACCACTTAATGATTTCATATTTCGTAATTTCTTCTCATTCAATTCATAAGGAGCAACGAATTCTTGAACCGAATAAGCATTTAAAAATTTGTATGCTTCTGAGTTCATCACATATAATGAATAGTCACTGATCAGTTCGCCACTTATAGCATACGTTTGAAGAAATTGATTTACAAACTGCAATATTTCTAAATTGCCCACCAAATAACCTTGAGGAAATAGATTCCTATTTTTGCATTGATTCATGAAATCCTCAACCGATTTTATCACAAATTCCCTTGCAATAGGTGGAAAGAAAACATAAATATTTCTTAAATTTATCGTACGAGTCTCCTTAAGCAATTCATTTGCCTTGAAAAACAATGTAAACGGAACATACAAGCGATGTCCCATCCCCTCCTTTGATTCGATACTAGAAATACACGCTTTTAGTTGCTCAAGATTCGATATTTTAATTTCAAAACTCGGATTCTTGTTAAGTGCATCATTCTTCTCGTGCAGGTCGGTGTCACTGGTACCTGGTAGTATTTGACCAATTTGGTCATTGCTTGGTTTGCAGATTCTGTTTTCAGGAATTGCTAATCCACTATATTCTTTGATAAACGTATCAACCGCTAATCTCCTAAGCTCATTGAGTTGCTTTACACCCATAAATATATGGCTATCGCAATCAAAACTAATCTCCTTTATTGCAACACCTGTTCCACCTGATTTACGAATTTGCTTTTCGATATCCTGATTTATCAATGGTCTGTTCCTAGCTAGCAAAACTTCATCCGTCTCAACCGTAACGCTATATTCATTATTATAAATTGTTAATTTTGCATTGTCTTTTAGTTTAAGACAAACATGTGCATTTACCGAAATACTAGGTTCTTCTATTACAAATGTACTTTTTGTCGTTTCTTCGTTATAATCCACGCTTGACGAATAAGCAGGGCTATTGATAGAAATCATACTTTTACTACTATGTTTATCAAAATAACCTGTTTCCACACCACTTCTTGTATATAATTTTGAAAGCCTACTCACGGAAGCCTTCACTTTCTCTTTATTTTTGACAAAATATTCTTGATCTTTTAGATATGCATCTACTCCTTCACGATAAATTGAGGTTACCATTCCAACGTATTCTGGACTTTTCATTCTTCCCTCAATTTTAAAGGAATCTACCTTTGCTTCTATTAACTGTGGAATAAACTCATATCCACATAAATCTTTCATACTAAGCGGATAAATATCTTTGGTTTGATTCAATTGCATTGGTAATCGACAAGTCCCAGCACACCGTCCTCTATTTCCACTTCTTCCACCCAACATACTACTAAATAGACATAATCCTGAGTAGGCATAACACATCGAACCATGAACAAAAACCTCAAGTTCAATATCTACTTGCTTTTTGATATTGTCTATTTCAGTCAATGAGAGTTCCCTTGCAGGGACAATCCTTGAAAATCCATAATCCTTTAATAATACAGATGCGTTTGCTCCTGTAACTGCCATTTGTGTGCTAGCATGAAGTTCTAAATCCGGAAAATTGTCTTTGATGATTTTAGCAACCCCAAAATCCTGTACTATAATCGCATCAATTCCTGCTAAATAGAGTGGCTCCACATAGTCAACCACATCATAGATTTCTTCTTGAAACAACAACGTATTAAGGGTTAAATAAACTTTAACCCGAAAAAGATGTGCGTACTGAATTGCCCAAATAAGTTCATCCTTTGTGAAGTTGTTTGCATAAGCTCTGGCACCGTATTTCTCTCCAGCTAAATAGACCGCATCACATCCCGCTCCAATTGCTGCTTTCAAACAATTCACATCACCTACCGGGGATAAAATTTCAGGTCGTTTAATTATTCTATCATTCATATTGTTTTACCTATAAGAAAAAGGCAATCGCATAATATGATGCAACGCCTTTTATACTTACTATCGTCTTTTATCTTTTAGTTCTGTTTCTAATCGAACAATTTTCTTTCCTGCTTCAGTAATCTCTTCCTGCATCTTCTTCATCGTATTCTCATTGGAATCAATTTTGATTTGGGAAGTAATTAATTCATGCTTTAGGTCATAGATTTCTTTATCTTTAATTTCGATTTCTTCTTCTAATAACGCGAGTTGCTTTTTGGTTTTATACAAGTCATCTGCAATATTTAATTGCAACAAAACACTCTGTGTTTCAACAGGTTGTCTACGAAACGAATCCATTTTATGATATTCGGCAATTTTATTATTGATATATAGTGCAACTTTTTGTAAATATTCTTCACTCTCATAACCGCATAATGTGAATACTTTGCCACCAATAATTACTTCCGTATCTGTCTTCGTAGTCATTTTGCCACCTCTGCCATTACTTTTTATGTTACGTAACTTTCATTATAGCAAAAATAATCTAGAAAACAAGAGGCTTTTCCGATTTAATATAAATCCAACCAAAAAACCTAATCACATTTCAAATACGGTTTATGTAAATGTTGATAGGCAAGTTCACAAACAACTCTACCTCTTGGAGTTCTTTGAATGAATCCATTTTTCAACAAAAATGGTTCATAGACATCTTCAAGTGTTCCTGAATCTTCCCCTAAAGTTGCCGCCAAGGTCTCTAGTCCAACTGGACCACCTTGAAATTTATCAATCATTGTACATAATATTAAGCGATCAATTGTATCTAGTCCCAAGCGATCTACATCTAGCAAATCAAGGGCATCACTAGCAACCTCCTTGGTAATCCTGCCATCATGTTTAACCTGAGCAAAATCTCGAACTCGTTTCAGAATTCGATTGGCTAGTCTTGGAGTCCCACGACTACGCCTAGCAAGCTCTTTGGCTCCTTCCATATCAATCTCAACACCCAATATATTCGAAGAATGCAGAACAATCTGCATCAATTCTTCAACACTGTAATATTCAAGTTTGTGAATTACGCCAAAACGATCTCTAAGAGGTGCTGTCAACATTCCCGCTCTGGTTGTTGCTCCTACAAGCGTGAATTTGGGAAGTTCTAATCTTACAGACCTAGCAAGGGTTCCTTTTCCAATCATAATATCAATTGCATAATCTTCCATTGCGGGATATAAAACCTCTTCAACCTGACGATTCAGCCTATGTATCTCATCTACAAACAGCAAATCTCCTGGTGCAAGACCACTCAAAATGGCAGCCATCTCTCCGGGCTTTTCGATTGCTGGTCCACTAGTCACTTTCATATGTACGCCCATCTCATTAGCTATAATTCCTGCCAAAGTTGTCTTGCCAAGTCCTGGTGGTCCGTAGAAAAGAACATGATCTAAACTGTCACTTCGTTGTTTAGCCGCTTCAATATAAATTTTAAGAGTCTCTTTTGCCTTTTTTTGCCCAATATAATCATCTAAACATTGAGGTCTTAATGAACCTTCTATGATCACATCTTCTTTTAAGATGTTTGTTTCTATTACTCTTGGCGTCATTGTTCAATAACCTCCAGCTATATCAAATTTTTAAATGCTTCTTTCAGCAATCCATTCACATCACTGTAGGATTCTTTGTCCACTTTTCGAATACCGTCTCTCGCCTGTGAATAAGAATAACCAAGCGCTGTCAAGGCATCTAAGGCATCTTGCATCACTGAATCAAAAGACTGTTCAACCTGATTTGCTCCAGCAACCGTCGAAAGACTCATTCCCTCATACTCTAAGACACCTAATTTATCTTTTAGATCAAGGATTAACCTCTCTGCTGTCTTGAGCCCAATTCCAGGTGCTTTTGCAATTCCTTTTGCATCCTTTTGTTGAATCAATGTACAGAGTGTTTCAACACTTAATACGGATAAAATAGCCAAAGCTCCTTTAGGTCCTATTCCGTTGACCGTAATTAACATTTTGAAAAGCCTCAATTCTGTTTTAGTAGAAAACCCATAAAGTGCGATTGCATCTTCTCGAACATAAGTATATGTATAAACAAATAGTATTCCTTCTTTGATCTGCATGCTTTCAACAAAACGGCTATGCACCTTCACTTCATAGCCAATACTATTGACCTCTAAAACTAATGTATCGTCCACACATTCAATCATTGCTCCTTTTAAGTAGCCAATCATACAAATACCACTGCCTTTCAAACAATATTTTTCTTTAATAAGAAGCTCGTCAAATTTCCAACCAATAATCCCATAATGACTGCCGATATCATTAAGTACGGAATATATATCCAAACAGTCTGAAAGGATAATAATATTCCGGCAATCAAAATCTGTCCGATATTATGAAATATAGCTCCCAACATGCTTACACCTGCAATGCTTAACCACTCCTTTTGATAGAGCAGGAACATCGCTGCAATGGAACAAGCTGCTCCACAAAGGCTGTACATAATTCCAATTGCATTTCCGAACAATAGTCCTGCTAAAACAATTCGAATGATATTACAAAGCAGTGCCCATCTTAATCCAAATCGATATAAAACCATTAAAACTAATAGATTGGCTAGTCCTAACTTAATTCCAGGAACTCCTAAAACAACTGGTATCTGACTTTCAACATAGGAAAAAATCAATCCAAGTGCAATCCAGATTCCCATCTTTGCAACCCGTTCACTGGGCAATTGCATCCACTTCAACCGCTTTACCTCCTTCAATCTGAATTGATAATCGATGGGGTAAACAGACAATCCGTTCACCCGTTTTGCTTATCTTCCCCGTTTCAACACAGATCTGATTATTACAATTTGAGGATTCAATAAAACACTCACCATTTTGAATCACCAAACTATTACTCTCTAAGGCATGAGGTTCTAATTGGATACTTTGATTCATTGCCAGCTCATATCTTGCCGTCTCTTCTCCATTTATGTAAACCACTACTTCTTTTCCATCTTTTTGGTTCAACTGTAATAATACAATTGCTACTAAACTAATGATTACTACCATTCCACCAATGAGAATCGTATTCTTTGTTTTTGTTTGCATATACTTCCTCAAATATCGTTCTTTTTAATCTGTTGCAAGTATAACACAATCGAACATATGTTTCAAGTAAAAAGAAGATGCACGTATTTGTGCACCTTCTCCAATATAGATTGTTTGAAATTATTCTGCTTTTTGGTTAATATAATTAATTAATCCTTCAGCTGAAATGATTTTTTGCATAAATTCTGGGAATGACTGACCTTGATAGGTTTCATTCTTAGTTTTATTTGTAATTAAACCAGATTCGAAATCAACTTCTACTTCATCCCCTGCTTCGATTCTTTCAGATGCTTCTTTGCATTCAATAATTGGCAGTCCAATATTGATGGAATTACGATAAAAAATTCTCGCAAACGTTTCTGCTATTACACAACTAATTCCTGAGGCTTTGATCGCGATTGGAGCATGTTCTCTTGATGATCCACATCCGAAATTTTTGGTTGCAACAATCAAATCTCCTGGTTTCACTTTGTTTACAAATTCCTTGTCAATGTCTTCCATACAATGCTTTGCAAGCTCTGCTGGATCTGAAGAATTAAGGTATCTTGCTGGAATAATCACATCCGTATCTACATTATCACCATATTTTAAAACGCTTCCTTTTGCCTTCATAATATCCTCCATTCATCCTCAATTATAATGTTTCTGGGTTCGTAATCTCGCCTGTAATTGCACTTGCAGCTGCTACACTTGGGCTTGCAAGGTAAATCTCAGAAGTAACATGACCCATTCTTCCAACAAAATTACGATTGGTTGTAGAAACGCATCTCTCATTCTCTGCCAAAATACCCATATAACCACCCAAACAAGGTCCACAAGTTGGTGTAGATACAACCGCACCCGCTTCAATAAATGTACGAATATATCCTGCTTCCATTGCATCTAAATAGATTTTTTGAGTGCCTGGAATAATAATACATCGAAGTCCTTTTTTCACTTTTCTTCCTGCAAAAATTTCAGCTGCTACTTTCAAATCATCCATTCTACCATTGGTACAAGAGCCAATTACAACTTGATCAATTACAATCGACTGATCAATTTCATCTACCGTTTTGGTGTTCTCTGGTAAATGAGGAAATGCTACGGTTGGACGAATGGTTGCTAAATCAATTTGAATCACTCTGTCATAAACTGCGTCCGCATCTGCTTCGTAGATGGTATAAGGACGTTTTGAGTGTTCATTCATATAAGCAATTGCTAACTCATCTACTGGGAAAATACCATTTTTAGCGCCTGCTTCAATTGCCATATTTGCTACTGTAAAGCGATCATCCATGGTCATATTTGCAACGCCTTCACCCACAAATTCCATAGATTGATAAAGAGCACCGTCCACTCCAATCATTCCTATAATATGTAAGATTAAATCCTTACCACTAACCCATTTCGTAAAGGTCCCTGATAATTCAAATTTGATTGCTCCTGGAACCTTAAACCAAGCTTTACCAGTTGCCATTCCAGCCGCCATATCCGTACTTCCAACACCCGTTGAAAAAGCTCCTAATGCTCCATAGGTACAAGTATGTGAATCTGCTCCAATAATCACATCTCCAGCAACTGTCAAACCTTTTTCAGGAAGTAAGGCATGTTCAATTCCCATTTCTCCGACTTCAAAGTAATTAGTAATATCATGTTTTGCAGCAAACTCACGTACACATTTACAGTGTTGTGCAGATTGAATATCTTTGTTTGGAACAAAATGATCTGGTACTAATGCGATCTTATCTTTATGAAATACATTGGTTAGATTCATTTTTTCCATTTCTTTGATTGCAACTGGACTTGTAATATCATTACCAAGTACCAAATCCAAATCCGCCTCTATTAATTGTCCAGCTTTAACCTCTGGTAAACCAGCATGTGCTGCTAATATTTTCTGTGTCATCGTCATACCCATAAAATAATACCTCCTTATTTTTTTTAGGCTAATTCTTTATTATTCTGATATCATATCACACTGCTTGCTATGAAAAAAATACATATTATTTATATTTACCATAACATCAAGTTATGATAAGATGAGTCTAGAAAGAAGGTGGCTTATGGAACAACATTTAAATCTCTATTATATTTTCTTTACCGTTGCAAAGCACCAAACTATCTCCGGTGCTGCCAAAGAACTTTATATTAGTCAGCCAGCAATCAGCAAAGCAATCTCTAAACTAGAACAAAACTTAGATACCAAACTATTTCTCAGAAGCTCAAGAGGTGTTAGCTTGACGCAAGAAGGCGAACTTTTATTTCGTCAAGTCAAAACAGCTTTTAGTGCTATTCGTCATGGCGAAAATCAGCTCAAATCCAAACGGGATCAAAAAGAATCTAAATTGTCCATTGGTGTCAGCATTACCCTATGTAAGTACGTTCTTCTACCACATTTAAAAGAATTCCTAAAGTTACATCCTGATATACTAGTAACCATTACTTGCCATCCATCCCTTGAAACAATCCGGGATATCGAAAAAGGAGTGACGGATATCGGACTCGTTGGAATGCCTTCGAACTGTGCATTAAGTTATCTTCCAATTGGCGAAATACAGGATACTTTTGTTGCTACCAAACAATATCTTGATTCCTTAATGAGCGATAAAACAAGCGATCATACGGACTTACTACAAAATGCCACCGTTATGATGCTTGATAAAGAAAACATTTCACGAAAATATATGGATCAATATCTTTATGCAAATCAACTTGATCTTCATCAACTCATTGAAATCAATACGATGGATTTATTAATTGAATTTGCTAAAATGGATCTTGGGATTGCTTGCGTCATCAAGAATTTCGTTAAGTCTGATCTCTCTCAAGGAACACTTGAAGAACTGTCGCTGATTCAACAAATCCCTAAGCGAAAAATCGGGTTTGTATATGGGGAAGAATCTGGTATCACTCCGGCCATGAAACAGTTTCTCACCTTTTTCCAAGGAAAGTCCTTGCTTGCGTAGTATTCATTTCCAACGCCTACTTTTCCACTCTCATACAATTATGCTTCAAATAATGGTGTTGAAAAATAGCGTTCTGCAGTATCTGGAAGAATCGTCACAACGGTTTTTCCAGGTCCTAGCTTCTTAGCCAACGCAATCGCTGCTGCAACATTGGTTCCACTGGATATCCCACACATAATTCCTTCTTTTTGGGCCAAGTCTTTGGCTGTCTGAATTGCTACATGATCCGATACAATATATAGATCATCATAAATTTCTTGATTTAAATTCTCAGGAATCAGACCATCCCCTATTCCCATCTGCATATGTGTTCCAATCGTTCCACCTGCCAAAATTGCCGCATGTTCTGGTTCAACAGCCCATATAATCAGGTCTTTATATTGCGCCTTTAGAGTTTCACCAATTCCACTAATCGTTCCGCCCGTTCCAATTCCCGAACAAAATCCATGAATGGGTCCAGCCACCTGTTCAAGCAGTTCAAGCCCTGTATGGTGTTTGTGAACCATTGGATTTGCTGGATTTTCAAACTGTTGGGGAACAAACACTCTAGGGTCTTTTTCTGCCATTTCTACAGCTTTTTCAAGGCACTTTTCAATGCACTCCCCAATATTTCCTGCATCGTGTATTAAGATCACTTTTGCACCATAGTGTTCCACTAATTTTCGTCGTTCTTCGCTTACAGAATCGGGCATAATAATGATTGTTTCATACCCACGCACTGCTCCCACTAGGGCTAATCCAATCCCTTGATTTCCACTTGTTGGTTCTACTATAATTGAATCCTTCTTAATTAAGTGTTGTTTCTCAGCTTCTAAAATCATGTTATATGCAGTTCTTGTTTTAATACTGCCACCAACATTTAGCCCTTCAAACTTCACTAAAACCTGAGCCGCATTTTGGGGAACCATTTTTCGCAGTCTAATCACAGGTGTATGTCCAATTGCTTCTAAAATTGAATTGTAAATCATAATTTTCTCCACTTCCACTAAAATAGGATTATTATATCACAAACTCTTCACAAAAAATAGACGTGGAATCGGTTGTGTGGTATACTTCTTTGGGATTTATTGATTACTTTTTTGGAGGATTTAGATGAGTATTTTAACAGTTGAAAAATTAACACATGGTTTCGGAGACCGCGCTATTTTTGAGAATGTTTCCTTTCGCTTGCTGAAAGGTGAACACATTGGACTAATTGGAGCAAATGGCGAAGGTAAATCTACCTTTATGAATATTATTACAGGTAAATTAATGCCTGATGAAGGCACAATTGAGTGGGCTAAACATGTCCGTGTTGGCTACTTAGATCAACACACTAGTTTGGAAAAAGGAATGACCATTCGCGATGTCTTAGCGAGTGCCTTTGACTTCTTATATGATATGGAAACAAGAATGAATGAAATCTGCGACAAAATGGGTGAAGCCAATGATGAAGAATTAGAACTCTATATGGAAGAACTTGGAACCATTCAAGACCTTTTAACAGTTCATGACTTCTATCTCATTGATTCTAAAGTGGAAGAAATTGCAAGAGCACTTGGACTTATGGACATTGGTATTGAAAAAGATGTCACTGAGCTGAGTGGTGGTCAAAGAACAAAAGTATTGCTTGGAAAACTTTTACTAGAAAAGCCTGACATTTTATTACTGGATGAGCCTACTAACTACTTAGATGTTGAACATATCGAATGGCTCAAACGTTATTTGAATGACTATGAAAATGCATTCGTTCTCATTTCCCACGATATTCCATTCTTAAATAGCGTGATCAACTTAATCTATCACATGGATAATCGTGAACTCAATCGCTACGTTGGGGATTATGATAAATTTATGGACGTCTATGAAATGAAGAAATCTCAACTCGAATCTGCTTATCAACGTCAGCAAAAAGAAGTTGCTGAACTTAAGGACTTTGTTGCTCGTAATAAAGCCCGCGTTGCAACCAGAAATATGGCTATGTCCAGACAGAAAAAGCTTGATAAGATGGATATGATTGAACTTGCAGCAGAGAAACCAAAACCAGAATTTCATTTTAAAGTTGGGCGCACTCCAAGCCGTTACATTTTCACAACCGAGAATCTTGTTATTGGTTATGATGAACCACTTTCCAAACCTCTGAACCTTGAAATGGAACGCAATCGCAAAATCACTCTTACGGGTGCCAATGGAATCGGAAAATCAACCTTATTAAAAAGTATCCTCGGAATTCAAAAACCACTTTCTGGAAGTATTGAACTCGGAGAAAATCTTGCAATTGGATATTTTGAACAAGAGATGGATCAACATGTTAAAACAACCTGTATCGAAGAAATCTGGGCAGAATTTCCATCCTATACCCAATATGAAGTACGTAGTGCCTTAGCAAAATGTGGCTTAACTTCAAAACATATCGAAAGTCTTGTCCGTGTCCTTAGCGGAGGCGAGCAGGCAAAAGTTCGTCTTTGTAAACTAGTAAACCGCGAAAGCAATCTCCTTGTACTCGATGAGCCTACTAATCACCTCGATGTTGATGCCAAAGCTGCTCTTAAAGAAGCTTTAATTGCTTACAAAGGAAGTATTCTCATGGTATGTCATGAACCGGAGTTCTATGACGGAATCATTACCGAAGTATGGGATTGCAGTAAGTGGACTACGCGATTGATTTAGATATCGATTTGGATTTAGTTATTGATTGAAATTTTCTTCCCCAATGCATTATACAAAAACGCTACCATCTGAAAATTGCGAACTAACACGAAATCGCATTCAGACGGTAGCGTTTTTATATT
>CAZWNX010000049.1:0-15480 GCA_964635395.1 uncultured Lachnospiraceae bacterium | reverse complement strand
CAGATCAAATTGAGAAAGAAGCAGTGTTCGCTGCTTCTTTCTCGTGTATACCATAATTTATTACAACTATCATTCCATTAATGACTGGCACTACTATTTAGATATTTTGCTTGCTCACTTGTTAATTCATCAATATCAAATCCCATAAATGCGATTTTTCGTTTTGCAACATCCTTGTCCACTTCTTTTGGAACATCAATCAGATAATTTCCATCATTTTGATTTTTATAACTTTGTACCAAGTATTTTGCCGATAAAGCTTGGATTGCAAAACTCATATCCATAATTTCCGCTGGATGTCCATCTCCACATGCAAGATTTACCAAACGGCCTTCTCCTAGCACACAGAGCGTATTTCCATTTTCAAGAACATATCCCATGATATTCTTACGAAGTTCTTTGGTTGATACAGCAATCTCTCTTAATGTCGCCATGTCAATTTCGCAATCAAAATGTCCTGCATTACAAAGAATTGCATTATCCTTCATCACCATAAAGTCTTCTTTGGTAATGACTTTATTACAACCCGTTACCGTAATAAAGAAGTCTCCTGCTTTTGCTGCTTCACGCATTGGCATTACATCAAATCCATCCATAACCGCTTCAATTGCCTTAATTGGATCAATCTCTGTAACAATCACTTTGGCGCCAAGTCCTTTGGCACGCATTGCAACACCTTTTCCACACCAACCATAGCCTGCTACAACTGCAGTTTTACCAGCCACAATCAGATTCGTTGTACGATTAATTCCGTCAAACACCGACTGGCCTGTACCATAGCGGTTATCAAATAAATGTTTACAATCTGCATTATTCACTCGTACCATTGGGAATTTGAGTATTCCCTCTGATTGCATTGCTTCTAAACGAAGAATTCCCGTCGTTGTTTCCTCACATCCACCAATGACTTCACCAATTAAATGTCTATATTCATTGTGCATGGTTGTAACCAAATCCCCACCATCATCAATAATTATATTGGGTCCAATTTCTAGTACTCGTCTGATATGTGCTTCATATTCCTCTTTTGTAGCATTATACCAAGCATATACATTAAGCCCATCTTCTACCAATGCAGCAGCAATATCATCCTGTGTTGAAAGTGGATTTGATCCAGTAACATACATGATTGCGCCTCCTGCTGCCAATACTTTACATAAATATGCAGTCTTTGCTTCTAGATGTACTGAAAGTGCTATTTTGATTCCCTCAAATGGTTTGGTTACCAAAAATTCTTCTTCTAATGTGCGAAGTAAATCGCAATTTCTTTTAACCCACTCAATCTTTAATGCTCCATCTTTTGCTAGGGAAATGTCTCTAATTTCGCTACTCATCCTTACCTCTTTCTTCTCATATATATGAAATGTTAATATTCATCCAAAAATCATTCTACTAAATTATTAAATATTTGTAAACCGACTTCACTCTCTGGTACTTTTGTCCGATATATCTTGTATAACAAATAACTTTCTAATCTATATGTTGTATGTATGTAATACTATAAGAAAGGGTGAGTCCAAAAGCAATCTTACTAAGTCCAATGTTCTACATTGAAGCAACCACCAAAGCTCCTATGCCAAAAGATGCTTTAGCACAAACAAAAAGTTATTCAACTCATTCAGAAAATAAGAAAATGCATCAATTTGAAACTCTATTTAACAAAGAATGTAATAAATACCGAACATAGTCACAATCTTTTGCAGGGATACGATTTTAATCGTATCCTTGTAACAATTTTATACTCTATTCTCAACATTATATGCTATACTTTCAGTATGAAAACAGACAACCTTCAAAACAATAATAAACACCAACTACATACTGATTTGCAGGCTCATCTACTCGCTTTGTCAGATTCAACCTATCAACAGTTTAGTGCCAAATTGCTACCAAACATTGACCCCGCTAAACTACTTGGAGTCCGTCTTCCCCTTCTTAGAAAACTTGCTAAGAAAATGGTTCGAGAAGAAGGTTCTCACTATCTGGACGTGGCAAGTTTTGACACCTTTGAAGAAACTATGCTATATGGCATGGTACTTGGGTATCTAAGTGAACAAAGAAGTTTTGAACCAAACCAATTGTCTTCCTATCTGGACCAATTTCTCCCACAGATTGATAATTGGTCTATTTGCGACTCCTTCTGTGCAAGCCTGAAAATTGCTAAGCGATTTCCAGAAGAACTCTTTCAAATCATTTCCAATTATGCCCTGCAACAAGGAACTTATCATGTGCGATTCTTTATCGTTATGGGTATCTACTACTATATAAATGAAACCTATCTATTAAATTATCTTGATTTATTGATTCAAATTAAGCATAAGGATTATTATGTAAATATGGGTATTGCCTGGGCTCTTTCCATGTGTTTTGTCAAGTATCCTGCCAAAACCCTTGATTATATTAACCTCTATCCTAAAAATTCCTTTATTTTTCAAAAAACGATTCAAAAAATAAAGGAATCAAAACAATCCAAACATTTACTTGAGTTGCTGCCACAAAAGGTCTAATTCATCTGCAGATGGGTTGGTTGGATTCCAATTGATTTTCTGCTGATCGTCTTTATACCTTGGAATTAAATGGATGTGGTAATGAAAAACAGTTTGCCCAGCAATGCTTCCATTATTTTGAACAACATTCAAGCCCTCAAAACCAAGCCTGTCTTTTAGACGTTGACTGATTTTTTGAGCAATTCCCATTAAGTAGAACAATTCAGATTCTTCAATTTCAAATAAATCTGCATAATGATTTTTGGGAATGATTAGCACATGCCCTTTTGTTGCAGGTGATATATCTAAGAACACCAAGCACTTCTCATCTTCATAAATTACTTTTGAAGGAATTTCTTTGTTTGCAATTTTACAAAAAATACAAGACTCCATTCTCCTACCTCCTGTTGACCTATCATTCTCTAATACGATTGATTTATGAATCCATATCTCGCTTGAACACAAACAGATTGTCAAGCATTCGAAGCATTTTGAAATCACCTTTCATCTTCATATTCCCTGACATAAATGCTCTTTGGAATGTCATTCTAGAATGAACTATTTCATTCAAAACTGAGGATGAAATGGAAATATCCACGTCTACCACATTCTCTTCTTCATAACTACAAATCAAATCTTTACCCTGTACTCTAATCACAAGTGGAATCTTTTTATTATCAATTTGAATTTTGTATACAACCTTAACACCTGGCTGAGGTGAAAAGTGTGATTCAAAATTCTTAACATATTCCGTTTGGTCATCCGGCTCATCTTTTACAAGCTTTTCCTTAAAGTAACTGGCAAGCTGTGTGATATCTTCCTTTTGTCTTTGAACATACCCATCATCTGAAGCATATTTTGAAAGTTGCTCCGATTCCTGTGGTGTTAAATCAGTTCCCTTTGTAATTGCCACGGTTTGATTCACTGCCTGATTACTAGCGGGAAAGCTAGCAAGTTTTTGATGAATTGTTCGGTACATGTTTTCAGCTTTTTTCTCAATAATATTCTTGTACTCACTGTTATTTTCAAGAATCTGGGTGTCCTTAATATATCCACAAAGTCCACTACATGGCAATCCACCAAGAATCTCCCAGGCAACTGCTAAGTTCAATTTACCTTCTCTCTCTCCATAGGTCGTACTCATTACAACTGGGCACATATAGATTGAGCCAATTTTTTCTTTATCTCCATAGAGCCAGCATGCATCTAGAAATGACTGCATATATCCGCCAATCCCATACCACTCTACCGTCGTTGCTAAAATAATACCATCTGCGCTTTTCAACGTTTGTGGAAGGGTTGTAATTGCATTCTTGATTTCATACAAATTAAAACGCTCTACACTTACATTTAATTCCTCTAACACGTTTTGCATGGTATTAATTATATTCAAAGTAGGATCATCCACAATACCTCTGCCACCATAATAAATATTAATTTTCAAGGGAACCCTCCTTTTTTCGTGCCTTTTTTCGAATCGCCGCATATAATACAATCATCACCATAACACCACCATAGAGACCTCCGATATGCGCCGCATTATCAATATCTTTACTATCAAACCCTGTAAAGACTAAGTATACCACGATTAAAACCATAGCTAATATAGGAATTTTATGAAACTTGCCTTTTGTAATAATTGTAAGATATAAGAGAGCTCCAAAAAGACCAAAAATTGCTCCACTAGCACCTATCGAATAAATATTAGTTTTTGTTACATATCCAAATATCATGGATAAAATGTCCGCCGATAACCCGCTTACTAGATACAGTATTGCAAATTTCAAGTGCCCTAAATCCTTCTCCATCATGCGTCCTAAGAAGAATAGCATAAGCATATTATTAAATAAATGATCGACTGAATCATGCAAAAACATAGAGGTTAATAATCGATACCACTCATCTCTTTGTAATACCATGACCCAAGAAAGTGCTCCCTTATTGAATAAGTAATCTCCGCTTAAAGTACTGGCTGTAAATAGTAAAATATTAGCAATTAAGAGGATGTGCGTAACCAATGAATAGTCCCATATACTCTTATGGATTTGTCTTCCATTTGTATTAAACTCAGCCATCTCAACGTCCGAAAGGTCTATCTCATCCATATTGATTAAATAATGCTCAATCAAATGTCTGACGCCATAGTAATCACCAATTTTATCTTCAAAAATAATTAGGCTCTTGCTTGTTTCATCAACAATCCATGCTCTCGGGTCGTCTTTTGATAGTTCTTTGGCATATTCAAGATCTTGTGACACAAATAACGTCAATACTTTGGGGTCCTTAAAACCTCTGTCCATTAGACGCCATGCCACCTTTTGCGTGGATAAATCAACTTCAAGTTTGGTGAGTTTTGGATTCATTATGCAGTCAATGACTTGAATCACCATCATTTCTTGCTGATACACTTTGAAATACGTTGGATGATCAACAATTTTTGCAATCATTTTCTGAAATCCCTTTGATATGATATAGGGTTCTAGCTGCATATTCATAAAGTTTTTACCTTTGAAAAACCTTTCTCAGTTCTATTCAATAACAATCACTTATCTTATAAAAGGTTATCATTTTCACTATCAAGTGTCAACAATAGGTAAACTTTAATCTTCCTATCATGATTTCGTCATCTGGCTCTAGTAAAACCTCTTCATTTCCCTCTAAAATAATACCATTTTTAAAAGTTCCATTTAATGAATTCAAATCTTGCAAATACAGCTGTCCATTGTCTTCAAATATTTTGGCATGAAGTCTGCTAATAGATGGGTCTGAAAGAACTAATTGCACCATTGTTTCTACCTTTCCAATGGTAAACGGAAGTGTTTTAATTTTGTATTCTTTTCGTTTTCCGAATAATTCCACCAGTTTTCGCTCTTCCACTTTTATGCTTCCACCTAATAAAACCGTTTCCTCCTTATTTGTTTGATCTTGATGATATTCATAGTGCTCATAATTTTGTTGCTTTGATTTTTTTTGATAATTGCTCTTGCTTTTCATATTCATAATTTCTTGCTTTTCTATTTTCTGATCTTTAACAATCTTCTTGACGATATGGGATATAATCCCAATTAGGCCAATTACAATGAGTCCTACGGTAACAAGCATGGAGTCTTTCATCATAAATTTTTTACCATTCTCAACCATCTGAAGAATTTCATAAGTCAAGTAGCATGTCGCACCTATAAATGTTAGTAGAAAAAATATAAACCCCCATGGAAACTCTTCTTTCTCTCCTGTTTCTTCCTCAGGTTCTTCATCGTAAGTACTGCTTTTTTGATCTGAGCCCTGAAATTCTGTAAACTCATCGTTTCGATTCTCACTTACCCTTTCTATACCTACGTCATGCGATAATTCTTCTAATAAGCTAGTAATACTAAAATTATTGTTTCTTGTTAATCGATACAATTGATAAGCAAGTTGAACTGCTGCCTCATCCTTGTGATTTATATAATTTAGTAACTCTTCTGCAAATTTACGAAATTGACCTTGAAAATCTTGTTTATTATATGGATATAGACAAAAATACAACTTCTCCTTTGATGCATCTATGTAAATAAATTGCGGATCTAGTACCACATAATCTGATACGACTAAGTACTGATTTAGTTCCTCTATAAGCTTTTTTGTTTCCCTTAAAATCAAGCGAATTTCTGTTCCACTTAATAGGGATTGTTCATATAAATTATGAAAACTTTGCTTCGACGTGATTTCATAATATAGAAATCCCTGATTATTGAAATCTTTTCTATCAACGGATAGTAATTGCTTGAATGAATTTGTCAAAATCATCTTGTAATGAAAATGCTCCTCAACATTCATTTGCAGTTCTTCTAGTATTAAATAACTTTTATTAATATCTCTCTTATATTGGATGTTCATTCTATCGTTTGAAGTACCTCCTTTCCCAATTTGATTAATCTCATTGTCCTGACTGGATTTAGAATTTTACTCTTTTTTGTTACCTCATACTCAAAAAATGGGGCTTGCTGAATGCTGATTGATACTGATACCCTCTGTAAATTTACATCCACTTCTTTCTGATAGGATTGGGGTCCAAATAATTCCTTTGATAAACATTCTTTTATTGTATCTTCTGCTTCCTGCCTTTGCTTGCTACTACTCTCTAGCTCTAATTGACTTGCCCTAAGTGCCGCAATATAGGCTGTTCTACTAATTACTACTCGATTATATAAAAATAGACTTAGATAAATTAAGGTGACCATTATAATAAGAACCACTGGCATAATAAATGACAATTCAATTGTCGAACTTGCCTGTAATCCCCTGCTAACCAGTTTAGAATTTCTATTTGTTTTCATCCCCCACCACCTAACTCAAGAATACTAATGATTACTCCAACAAAAAGCATAAACGGAACAAAGGGGATCTCTTTCTTTCGACTTACTTTCTTAGTCAGTACTAGTACTAGAGAAAAAGCAGCGGAAGCTAAGAAGGAGAAGAATAGAAAACTCAAATACCTGTCATATGTCATACTACAGGAGCAAATTAAGATTATTATTCCATCACCCATTCCAATTCCACCCCTTGTGAAATAGAAAAGAACAAGCAAAACAATGGCAATGGTTAAGGTGATTAATAGTGACATTCGATTCTGTGAACTTCGCATAATTTCAATTATTGTTACAATCACTGCATAAATGATACCAACCAACAAATACACAATGGGCAATTTTTTAAATCGAATATCAAATACAGCTCCAATACATAAAAATAATACAATACCCAGTAAATATTCTTGATTCAAATTAATCTCCTTCACAACTTAGACAGGGCAATCGGCCTCCTACTTGACTAATGGGAACGGCCATAATACTGCGTTTTAACTTTGGACAATGCATACTACTGTGATATCTACTTCCATAATCGGTGATATAATAACAATACGACGCCTTACTTCCACATGCTTCACAGGGATAATAGATATGTCCATCCAGGCTTCTTTGGTTTTCTAGAACTTCTTTGGTTACCATTTGAATCGTTAATTTAAGATGTTTGCAACTGCGATTTCGATGATACGATTCCCCTGTTGGTGTAATGTATACAATTTCCTCGTAGGATTTACTTGTTCCTGATTGATTTGGATCATAGCCAGTGAAGCTCCTGACCTTGCAATGAACACTTAGTGGAATCGGCTTAAATCCAATAAAAGAAGAAATTGGAATCACCTTACACTCTGCAACCAAATCAATTTCGTCATCCTTCATAAATTCACATTTCAACACGGAAATGTTTTTTCTTCCCCCTTGAATGGATAAGTCTAAAAAATCATCCTTCTCTAGTGACTTACATAATTTTGAATACACATACACCTTACTAAGTATCGATGCTTTTAGACTAGACTCCTCTTCTTTCCATAGATTTCCATAGATCGCAAGTTCCCTTGCTGTTTGATGTAGACTAGACTCAATTTGAGTAAAAACAAGGAAAATATTCATAATGGAAATAAGGTTAATCATTGCAAATAAGAAGATTGGAATTGCCAAACTTGCTTCTACTGTAATACTTCCTTTTGAAAAAATACCAGGGGACATCCTTTTTAGTATATTTTTGATATATGTCCGGAGAGAACTGATTTTTATAATATTTGGTTTATGGGTTGGTTCTAAAAAGGACATCCCTTGGTATTTCTCCTCTCTTAATTGCTTTTCACAGATATTGATAGTGACGCTTAATGCAACAATATTCTGCATATTTTCCTATGATAATCGCTTCAACTTCCAAATAGTCCAAACAATTATCTAAATGGAACGCTGAATTACTTGTACTATTTTGAATATTCATTTCAATAATATCCATCATCCAATTTGCCTTCTTTGAAGTTGATTCGAGTGCAAGAAAAATTCTCAAATAATCTTTATAACAAAGTTCTCCATTTTCTTTTTGTGAATCATCTTGCCCAGCTACTATTTCATCCGTAACTTCATCTGATAGTACCTGAAATATGTTTTCCAAAGAATAGTGCCAGCTATCATCCGTTTTAATTAAAGGAACACTGCCTTTATTGAGTAGTACCTTAACATCATGTATGCTTTCAGCAAACTCCCATGCAAATAACAATGAATACGTTACTAAATCTATCAATTCAGGTGATACTAATAATACGCAAACCACAGCTGCTAATGCCTTTGCTTCTTTCACTTTATCCTGATTCGAAAATAAATAGACCGTATTTGATACTTGCCTCATAAAAATTAGGCGTTCGCATACATGTTCAAGGTTATCGCGATCACTTTCTTTTCCAACAAGCACATACTCCAGTTCATAGCTTAATTTTCCACCATCTCTTTCATCTGTATAGTTTGAGCACTTTTCGACAATATACTCATTAAAAATCAATTCTTCTAAAGGTGTATTGGAAGATCGACTAGGTATTCTATATCCTGTTTTCAGGTCTCTTTTTGATGCATACTCATTCTGATTGATTGCACTATTTGAAAGAAATAGCGAAGTTCCAAGAACTAAGTCTAAAATTCGAACTCCCTGTAAATCATTAATGACATCTGCTGGATTATGTAACTGCAAATCCTCCCAACCATTCTTTGTTTTTCTTTTTGGAAGCTTAACTGCTTTGATCGCTGCCTGATTGGCTCTTTGTTCCGCCTTTATATCTCTTGTAAGCAATTGATATTGATTTACTAGTTCAAGCTGATTTTTTAACAGTTTGATATAGTCTGATCCATACTTACTCTTCATATAATCAATTGCCTGGCGCTTTAGAACACTTCCATTCTCATCCGTTGCAAGCGCATAGGATAGGATTTTAATCTGTTCCGCTTTGGCATCTGAAATTTCAAAGGATTTACTTTGGAACATACCCTTCTCTCTAGCTAAGTTTTCTTCTAAATAATGATAGTAATGATTTCTAGTTTCGTCTATTGATCCACTTTTTGCATAATACGAAGAATCTATAAAGAAAAGGTCATATCGGTCAAATAATTCTCTTTGGTACTCAGAAAAAACGGAATACATTGCTGAGTCCATCGCACATTCTGCCTGCAACTTTAATGCCAGATTTCCGGCCTGCGATATAAGTGTTACAACGAGTGACAGCAATATAGAAAAAACAAATGACAAATATATTGTTATAGAACCTTTTCTCATAGATTACCTCTTTGGTGGATTTTCTTAAGATTGTTTTAGACTTTAGATGGTATTACTTTGACGTGATATTTTATCGAAAATTCGATTGACTAATGACACTAGTTGCTTCTTGAATATGATTACTAGTCCAACAAGCACAACTAGAATAAGGATTAGCTCTACCGTTCCAATTCCATGTTCCTCAAAAATTAGTTTTCTAATTAATTCCATGGTTTCCCTCCTTTATATTTGAAATTTGATAAATGCTGGCAATAAAATCAATACCATTACCACTAACAACATTAAGATCATTGGCAGAAGTAGCTTTGTACCTGCCTCTTCACCCAATTGTTTTGCAAGACTTTTTCGAATATCGAACGATTCCCTCACTTCATTTTCCAGCGTTTGAATAAATTCAGAACTCCCCTTCTTCATGTTCTGGGATAGGATTCCTGCAAACTTAACATAATACGATACCTTACACCGTTTTCCAAAATTCTCATATGCCTTATCTTCTAAAACATGATTATCTAGTTCATAGATTAATAATTGCACCTCTTCATAAACTTCCTTTTTCTGATTCCCCATTTTTTTCCCTTCATTGTATCGAATAAGCATGTTTACAAATGCATTTTTCAAAGACATTCCAGAGCTAACTAATAGTGAAAACGTAGTAATAAATTCTGGATACTCATACTTTAAATTTTTTTGACGCTGCTCACATTTATTGTCAAGATCCTTGTCATATCCCCAATAAACCAAACCAATTATTAGGATTGTACCAAATAAATAATTCAACCACTGATTGCTTTTCACCTCCTGATATTCTATTTCTACTTCTTCACCCGATTGTTCTAGTTCTATTTCTTCGGGTAAGTGCAACACCTCCTTCTCGATTTGTTTATGATCTTCCCTCGATATGGCAGATAGTAACTGAGCCTTTACCTCTTCAAGATAAGATCTTTTGGGCGGGCAGATAAGCAATCCTCTTTCAATGATTCGTTGCATCTGATTATAATGAATGGTGGCCGTTAGAATAACAACTTTTGGCTCCTTCAAGTCCTCATTCATAATATTCCCTTGTGAATCCACCAAATCATATTGATCTGACTCCCACTCTATATAAACCGGAAATTCTTGATACAGAGAAAATAAATTGAGTTTACTACGAACTTCATCAACACTCACATTCTTTCCTAAAATTTCCGAATTCATTGCTACTTCGATTTCATCAAACATTTGATTGATTTCATCTTCCGAATATTGTCGCTCACTTACAGATACATTTATTTTTTGATTCGTTTCTCCTATTTTTGCTTCAAGCTCTATTTCTTTTTGACCTTCTCCATATTGATTTCGATTCAAAAATTTCCCTTGTGACAATTCGCTTTGAACTGCGCCTGCCACGCCAATCAAACTGAATAGCACCACTAATATCCCGGTCATAATGATTATTTTCGTAAACTTATTGCCATAGTATTCCTTAATTAAGAGCGCTTGTTTATTTCCTGGGTTAAGAATAAGCAGTTGCTTTGTTACCGTTTTAGAAATAAGTCTTTGAAACCATTTATGCTTCATCTGCTTTTCTACAAATTTCCGAATTTGTTTTTCCATCCTTCTCCTGATTGCTTCTATGCATCAAATCATGATTGCCAGTATTTTTTTGCCTAGTAAAAATGCAAGACCATAAACGATTAGACAACTTGTCATAATGATAACCCCTAAAATACTATGATAGAGTGGTTCAAAGAACCCTGGAGACGATATCGAAATATAGAAAATAATCCCTATCGGAACAAGATTCATTACTTTTAATTCAAAAACTTTTCCACTCATAATCGTTTTAATCTCCTGCTTTACTTCCATCTTTTCTCGAATTAGATCTGCTGTATTTTGAATGATTTTACTCATATTTCCACCGCTTTTCTTAGCTACTACAAATAAATGTGCAAACTCTAAAATATCTTCTGAATGACTTCTGCTTGCAAATGTGCTGAAGCTTTGTTCTATGCTCTGATTATTTCTTATTTGATTTTGTATGTGCATAAATTCAACTAAAATATCTTCTTTTCCATAATATAATTTCAACTCTTTAATTGACTCCGTCAGTGCATTTTCCATTGAGTATCCTGCTTTAAGAGAACTTTTTATAGAGGTAAGAGCTTCTACAAACGTTTTTTCTAATTGCTCTATTCGCTCTTTACTATATTTTTCATTTTGATACATTAAATACCTTGGAAACAAGAACAAACATGGTACTATGGGCCAGAAAGAATCATAGAATAATCTGGAAATCACAAGTGCCAGAAACACAAACTGAATCGTTACTAAGAGAAATTTTTCTTTTGTGAATGGATATCGATTATAGTCCTCAATTACTGAGTTTGGATTTCGATTCCAGCCAAAGATAGTTTTTCGATATGCTTTAATTGTCCAACCTTTACCAAACATCCCTTTACCTTATCCTTTTTACTCTCAAGTGATTCATGATAAACATAGAGCGGTGATAATACAATTTCACCCTCTTGATAATCAACAACTTCTGTAATCTCTAATACTTTTCTTGTCTTATCTCTCATCCTTCCTAAATGAACTAGGATATCGATTCCTGAAGCAATCTGCCTTCTGATTGCACCAAGTGGTAAATCCATTCCCATCAATACCATGGTTTCTAAACGAAAGAGCATATCCCTTGTATTGTTTCCATGTCCGGTCGACAGACTCCCATTATGGCCTGTATTTAGGCAAGAAAGCATGTCAATTGCCTCACTCCCACGTACCTCTCCTACAATAATGCGATCCGGTCGCATCCTCAAAGATGCTTTGATCAAATCCCGAATTGTAACTGGTATACAGCCTTCTACATTGGCATTTCTAGTTTCTAAGCGTACAAGATTGTGAATTCCCTGTATTCTAAGTTCCGCACTATCTTCAATTGTTATAACGCGCTCTGTCTTTGGAATAAATTCTGACAGAGCGTTCAAAAATGTAGTCTTTCCACTTCCAGTTCCTCCTGATATGAAAATGTTATATCCTGATCTAACAAGCTTTTGTAACAATTCACTTGCCTCTTCGGAGATTGATTCTATTTGAACCAGATGCGCCATTCGAATAGGATTATCTGGAAATCTACGAATTGTTAGAATAGGCCCATTCAGTGCGACTGGAGACATTACCACATTGACTCTTGCTCCATTTTCAAGTCTTGCATCTACAATCGGCGACGCCTCATTCACAACTCTATTTGATTTTCCAACAATTTGTTGGATTACATCCGAAAGTTTTTCTTTAGAATGAAATTTTGAGTTGTACTCTATAATCTTGCCGCCTCTTTCAACAAATACTTTATCCAACCCATTTACCATAATCTCTGTTACTGACTCATCTTCTACAAGTTCTTGTAAAATATCCATTTTTCGGATTGAAAAGAACAATTCTTTTGCTAGCCTATTTTTATCTGCCAAGGATAAGTACGCATACCTGCCTGTAAGAATAATTTCTTCATCAATCATTTCCTGGATTTCAGAATCACAAACATCTCTGGTAAAATCTATTTTCTCCATAAGACGACTTTGTAATGACTGTTTAACTGTTTCTAATGAATTCAAATGATATCCTCCGCCAATATTTTCTTTACATACTCTGCCAAAGAACTATATGGCAAATCTTCGAAATGGTCTGGTACTTCTCGAAACATTGGCAGCATACATGTAATCAATTTTTTTTCTATTTCTTCCTCTGCTTCTTCTTGCAAAACCATTTTAAACTGCTCAAGTTTTGCCATTGCAACTCCATCTCTTTTCTCAATCATGTAGATTTTTGAGCAGGTCCTGAGCAAATCCATCAGCCCCCGTACACTATCCGTTAAATCTAAGATAATAACTTCATATGCCGTTTGTTCACACAGTAAGCGAATCAGCCTTTGCCAATCTGGTCCACTAATTTCACACAAATCTGAGCCAGACCTTGCAGGCGGTATATAATCAAGCGTTCCTATTTTTTCGACCATTGTACCTAGTTTTATCACCAGCTTCTCTGGATTTGAATTCAGTAAATACATAAAATCAATCAAGTTATATTCATAATCTTTTTGCATGATCCTGCAAAATCCAGAAAAAGACTCAAAATTTAAATAAAGTGTTTGCTTTTCCTGGGAAATTAATTGACCCAAAACGATCGAAAACGAAGTCTTTAAACATCTTCCAACAGGTGAATAGACACCAATTACTTTTTGATTTCCTTTTGAACCCTCAAATAGGGAAATGAGTTTTTGCGCCTCAAGGATCTTTAGAACCTGTACCTTAATCTGATCCATACTTTGATATTTATAGATGCTATTAATAATTTCCTTTGTTTGAGTATCTTGATTATCTATTTCTACTTCTTTTGTTTGAGTTAGTAAGATGCATACACAATCTGGTTCTTTTTCATAAATAAACTCATTTATTTCTTCCCATAGCTCTTTCGCTACTACAATGCTTCTCACACTATGCTCCCTACAATACTCTTTCAATGTATCCCGATCATTGAACCCAACTGCTTCAAAACAGATACATCGTTCCTGATTAAAAAATTCTGCCATTTGCATTGCATAGCGCTGTTCATAATCATAGATTGCCATTAAAAAACCCAATCAACACCTCCTAATTTTACAAATACATACCCCATAAAAATTGCAATCGAGAAATGAATGGTCGCGTCATAATCCAACTTATCCTTGAAATACTCTCCACATTTTCCTTCAGAAAGGCAAGTTTTAATATAGTTTCCTAAATAGATAAATCTTTTCAAAAAGCTCTTTTTATAAATCATTTTCAAAACTCCCAGGATTGCTCCTATGCAAAAAGCATATAGGATACAATATAGAACTTGCTTTGGTTCTAAATAGATTGCTAACACAATCAGTAATTTTACATCCCCAGCTCCGATTACCTGAAAATAAAATATTGGCATTAGCACAACTCCAACCGCTATCGCAATCAGCATATGCCATATTGTTGCTATATATCCTTTTTCATAGATACAACCTGTCAGACTTATTACAAATCCTAACAAATTAATTGCATTTGGAATCTTATAGGTCTTTAAATCAAATAGTACGGCTACTAAAACCACTAGCCCTAAATAAATATAAAAATAAGCATTCCCCCTTATCTAGTGAATTGTCTAACTACTTTTAAGTTGTTTAATTATGTATTTGTTTGGAAAAATTGCTCGAACGAGCGATGAATTTGAATCACTCATGGATGAGTGTATTCGGATTATAGAACAGAATTTTTTATTTGTCTACACCCTTTTTCTAGAAAAAATGATTTTGTTAAATACTCACAATACTTTCTTTGGAGGACTCTAAAAAACACCCAAAAAGCTTGATAGATACATGCTTTTTGGGTGTCAAATTAGGCTAAAAAACCTCGGTTTTTGGTTTCTGTGATTGTTTCATTTAAGCTACTTTTAGAATAGGTTAATCCCGCATAAACTGCTTGACTATTGCTCATCAACGGTTCTCCCTGATCCTGTTTGGATACTTCTTCAAACGCTGTTTGCAAAGAACTCATAATCTTCTTTACTTCTTGCAAATTGTCAACTGTCTGCAACGGCATACTGATTTGTAATTTTAAGCCTACATAATCGTAGAGTTGTAAAAGCAATACCCCAACCTGATACTGTAATACCAAACTCTGCGACAATTCATGTACACAGGCCAACGCTTTTTGGACAGACGCCTGATAGGCTTTCTCCTCTTTATTTTCATAGGCTTCTTTCAAAGTATCAAGGTACGCTTGAAATAACTCATAGGTAATAACGATTAATTCGCTTTTACTAGCTGCAGCGATTCTTCGAGTAAATTCTTTTCTTTGCTCATCCGTCATGTGTTTTCCCCCATACGATCACA
>CAZWNX010000048.1:5232-15861 GCA_964635395.1 uncultured Lachnospiraceae bacterium | reverse complement strand
CCAAAAGCAACTCCTGCGAGCGGCCAGATAATCCATGTAAACGCCCAATTTCCACTTGTAAAACTCCAACCCAAGTAAACGACAACCACCAATGGCCAATACACTGCTGCTACTGCGTCAATTACTTTATTGCCTTCTTTTTTTTCTTGGGCATAATCACCCTCCTGCAATAATTGTTCAAACGAATCTTTTCTCATGCCTACTTTTATGAAAATCCATACTGCTACACTGATTATCATCAATAATACAGCCACTCCAATTCCACTAATAACATCCCGATCTCCGCCCAAAATATGAATCGTGATTAAAAATGCTGGTGCTAACACACACAAGATTACTCCAATTGTAATTCCCATTGCAAATGTGATTTGGTACTCTTCTTTCATTTCTTCAACTTTTTGTTTCATTTTATCCGAAATTTGAATTGCTTCCTTTTCAATATATTCAAATTTCTCCATACGAAGTCCCGTGAAAACAAAGATCGCAACTGCAATGGCCAGAATCACAAAAAATGGTAATAGTGCAATTGCCGACAAATTATTCTGTGCCGCTGTAGACATTTCGATAAAACGACCTTGTTCTACAAGGTATTCAATCAAACTTCCAAGTACTACCAACACTGAAACTGCTGTTAGGCAAAGAAATACACCGAGTGCGATGAAATTTGAAAATTTCTTCCTAAGCGATAAGTACTTATCTGCCTCTTCATCTGAAACAAATCTACGTGGTTTCGAATTCGCAGACATAACTGTTGGCATTTCTGCTGTAATTCCTAATTCTTTGATCAGTTCATCAATATTTCCAAATTCAGATATGACAATTCCAACCGCCTCATTTTCACTTCGACCTTCTTTTTTTAACTCATTATATTTTTCTTCCATATTTTCTAATAAATCTCTTTTTAATTTTAACACTGCTTCTGTTTTTGGAAACGAAGCAAACATATTATCTAAATAACTTTGAATAGTATTCATCTTTTCACCCTGCCCTTCTAAGAATTCAGTTCTAATATTTGTGTTTCGCTAATAAATTTGTCAATTACTTCTTTGGTAATATACCACTCTTCACACTTTTCTTTGTAATACTCTCTTCCTGCATCTGTAATGGAATAATATGTTCTACGCTTCCCATTTGTCTCCGTTCCATAATAGGAGGAAATGTATCCATTCTTTTCTAATCTTGCAAATGCTGAGTATAGTGTTGTTTCTTTAATTACATACTTTTCTTCTGACACTTCTTTGATATTTTTGGAAATTTCATATCCGTAAGATTCTTTACAAAGAAGGAAGAATAAAATAATTGTATCATTATACCCTCTAATTACATCACTGCTAATCATATGTCACCTCATTTCTACGTTAGTCATTTATTACGCTTTATAATTATTTTGGTTTTAATTACGCCACCTGTCGTACTACGTCTATCGGAGTAAATTCAATATATCATAATTACTACGTCAGGTCAAGTACTTTACTACGATAAGTATAGTAATTTTTTAAAAATTTTTTAACTCTCTTTGATTGCATTTTAAATTGCTTAATAGTATACTGATTTTTGGTAGATTAACACGGATAAAGTGTGTATGCAGTAGTATTGATACACCTTCAGAAAGGCATGGTTTTTAGTATGAGTGGTAGAATACATTCTCTTGAAAGTTTTGGAACAGTGGATGGTCCTGGTGTACGTTTTGTGATTTTTTTACAAGGATGTCCAATGCGTTGCGCATATTGTCATAATCCTGACACTTGGGAACTAAATGGCGGAACAATGATGGAGGCAAAAGAAATCATCGCACAGTATGAGAGAAATGTTAGTTATTACCGTGGTGGTGGAATTACTGTAACAGGTGGTGAACCCCTCTTACAGGTTGACTTTCTAATTGAACTTTTTACCTTGGCAAAAAGCAAGGATATTCACACTTGTATTGATACTTCTGGAATCACTTTTAAGCCAGAAAATAAAGACTATATCAAGAAGCTCGATCAATTACTTTCCCTGACAAACTTAGTAATGCTTGACATTAAACATATTGATCCACAAAAGCATATTGAACTCACAGAACAACCAAACGATGGTATTCTAGCATTTGCTAGGTATTTATCTGACAAAAGTATTCCTACTTGGATACGACATGTCATTGTACCTGGCCACACAGATGATGAAGAGTATCTCTATCAATTAGGTTACTTTATTGGAGATTTGAAAAATGTCAAAGCACTTGACGTTCTTCCATATCATGACATGGGTACTGTAAAATATGAAGCCATGGGTATTCCCTACCGCTTTAAGGGTGTTCCTCCAATGGATAAAAAGTTGGTCATTGAAAAGAAGCAAGTCATATTAAGTGGTATTAAAAAACGACGAAGCGAACTCTAAATCTGACACTAAATCCAGCTATTTATACCTTGTATTTGAGCTCACTATGGTTTAAAATAATATTTGGTAAGTTTTCAATTATTTATGAAATAAAGGAGGATACAGATATGGCATATGTAATTAGTGATGCTTGTGTAAGTTGTGGTGCATGCGAACCTCAATGTCCAGTAGGCGCTATTTCTCAAGGAGATACACAATTTGATATCAATGCAGATTCTTGCATCGATTGTGGTTCTTGCGAAGGTGCTTGCCCAACTGGTGCTATTTCTCAAGAATAGTCTGGCAAATAATCAAAATTAAAAATCCTTACGCTCAAATTTGAGCGCAAGGATTTTTTAAGTTCATTATAGTAGTTCTTATCTACTTCTTTATATGTTAGGATCTCTCTAAGTTTGCAAACTTTGTATATTCTGGTAACCACGCAAGATCAATCGTTCCAATCGGACCATTTCTTTGTTTGGCAATAATGATTTCAGCAATCCCCTTTTTCTCAGTATCTTTATTGTAATAATCATCTCGATAGATGAACATTACCACGTCTGCATCCTGTTCAATCGCACCTGACTCTCGAAGATCGGAGAGCATTGGTCTATGATCTGGTCGTTGTTCAACTGCACGACTTAACTGAGACAATGCAATTACCGGAACACTTAACTCCCTCGCTAATGACTTTAATGCTCTTGAAATATCCGAGATTTCCTGTTGTCTTGAATCTCCTTTACCACTTCCAGACATTAACTGAAGGTAATCGATAATAATCATCTTCAAGCCGTGCTCTAATTTATATTTTCTGCACTTGCTTCGCATCTGTCCGATACTAATACCCGGTGTATCATCAATAATCAATTTTGATTTACCAATTACACCTGCACTTTCAATGAGCTTTTCCCATTCTGAATCTGACAACTGCCCTTTTCGCAAATGCTGTGCATCCACCCTTGACTCTAGTGAAAACATACGATTAATCAGCTGTTCTTTGGACATTTCCAAACTGAAGATAGCAACTGCTTCTTTTTCTTTAAACGCCACATTTTGAGCAATATTTAAAACAAATGCCGTTTTACCCATGGAGGGTCTCGCAGCAACTAAAACCAAATCAGAAGGTTGCATTCCTGCTGTTTGATAGTCTAAATCCGAAAATCCTGTTGCTATCCCAGTGACACTTCCTTTAATCTTAGAAGCCTGTTCAATTTTTTCCATTGCATTCATTACAATCTTTCGAATGGGAACAAAATCTTCTACAGTTCTATTTTGAAGTAACGAAAACATCTTCTTTTCTGTGTCTTCTAAAATAACCTCTAGTGGATCTTTGCCTGTATAACAAGCATTTGAGATTTCATCATTTAACTTTATTAATTTTCGTAGCATTGATTTTTCTGCAACGATTTTAGCATACTGACTTATATGTGCCGAGGTCGGAACCATCGTTACAATATCTTTGATAAATTCAAGACTACTAACTTGTGAAGGAACCTCCATCTGCTGAAGTCGATTCTGCAATGTAATTAGATCCACGGGCTTTGCTTCATCATTTAATGCTACAATTGCCTCAAATACAACCCCATATTGTTTTGCATAAAAATCATCTCCAGATATTATTCCAGACGCTACAACAATCGCTTCTCGATCGATTAGCATGGAGCCTAGAACAGATTGTTCTGCCTCTAAGTTATGGGGCAATACTCGTTTTAATAATGCCTCTTCTGGTGACATATTCGTATCCCTTTCATCGTCCTAACATGTATCATAACCACTTAGATTATGCTTCAACAATCTTTACTTTTAAGGTCGCCATTACCTTTGGATGCAACTTCACTTTCACTTCTTGGTATCCAAAATGTTTAATTGGCTCTGTCAAAATGATTTTCTTCTTATCTAATTCCCTTGCATATTTATCACCATAGGCTTTGGCAATTTCTTTGGATGAAACAGACCCAAAAACCTTCCCATTCTCCCCACCTTTAATGGATACGCATACTTCTTCGCTTTCCATTTGCGTAGCAAGAGCCTGCGCTTGTTCATAGATTTCTTTTGCCACTTTTTCTTCATTCGCCTTCTTCAGTTTATAATCATTTAGGTTCTTGGAATTTGCTTCAACACCCAATTTCTTTCCAATCAACACGTTTCTAGCATACCCATCACTTACATCAACGATCTCGCCCTTTTTTCCAACAGTCTTTACATCTTCTAACAATATTACTTTCATTATATTTCACCATCCTCAATCATTTTTGTAATTGTATTTTTAATTAATTCCATGCCATCTTCAATTGTAGCGTCCTTAATTTGAGCTCCTGCAATATTCATGTGTCCACCACCACCGAGTTTTTCCATAATAATCTGAACATTCACTTCATCAATCGACCTTGCACTGATAAAGATTGTTTGATTATACTCTGTTAATACAAAACTAGCCTTAATACCGGTAATATTCAATAATTCATTCGCTGCCTGAGCACCAATAACCGTAGGATTATTTTCATCGTCCGCTGCACAGATTGAAAGCGCATACTCTCCTCTAAAAATTTTAGCACGACTTACTGCATCTGCTTTTGCTTTATAAGACTGTGCATTCTCTCTAAATAACTTGCGCACTCTGGTAACATCTGCACCATTTCGCCTTAAAAATGCTGCAGCCTCAAATGTACGTACTCCAGTTTTTGTGAGGAAATTATTGGTATCTATAATAATTCCACTATATAAACAATCTGCCTCACTCGATTTAATTTTAATTCCATCATCAATATACTGCAATATTTCAGCAACCATTTCACAGGCACTTGATGCATACGTTTCGACATAGGACAGTGTCGCATTCTCAATTGTTTCCTCACCCTGTCGATGATGGTCTAAGACCACAATCGAACGACAGATTTTCAACAATTCCGGACACTCCGTTATACTTGGCTTATTCACATCTACAATGACCAATGCAGTGTTTGCATTTGCCATTTCCAAAGCCTGTGAACTATTGATAATAACCTTTTCCTCATTATCCAAACTTTTTAAAAATGCACTCACCAAAGGTTTAACCGTATTCCCCTGTTCATTAATGACAATGTATGCATTTCTGCCAAGCGACTTTGCAATCCTATAAATTCCAACTGCAGCTCCAAAACTATCTACATCTGACAAACGGTGCCCCATTACAATTACTTTATCTTTTGAATCAATGATTTCTCTAAGGGCATGAGCCTTTACTCTAGCCTTAACTCTTGTGTTCTTCTCTACTTGCTGAGACTTCCCTCCATAGTACACAATACCCGATGGCGTTTTTACAGCTGCCTGATCGCCACCCCGCCCTAGGGCTAAATCTATGGATGTTCTAGCAAACTCGTAATTTTGAGCATAGGATAAACCATCCGCTCCAATTCCAACACTTATGGTTACCGACATTTCATTTCCGATATTAACCGCCTTCACTTCTTCAAGCAGATCAAAGCGGTTTTCTTGTAACTGTTTCAGAGTTTGTTTTCTCATGACAATAAAAAATTTGTCCTTTTCCAACTTTTTAACAATTCCATCCATAGATGCAAAATACTTATTCAATTTTCGTTCAATGAGTGCCGACAACAACGACCTTCGTACTTCTTCAACACTCTCTAAGGCTTCTTCATAATTATCTAAATAGAGTAATCCAACTGCAAGACTCTGATTATCATTTTCTCGTAATGCCAAATTAAGTGCTGTCTCATCAAATAGATAGAGCGCAATAATGGAACCCTCATAATCACTTCCAACATCTACAATTGTACTATTTTCAATAAATCCCTCTAGACTGATTCGATGCATCTTCACTTCATATTCTAAATCATTATACGTAATGTGATATTCTACATCTTTATCGTCTTTGGGAAGTTTTTCTTTGGATATCTCTTTAAAAATAGAAGAAATCGGTTTACTGTTTCCTCTCTTGTATCCAGATACTTTCTCAAAATTATGGTTAACCCAAATAATTTTACCCGTATCATCCAAAAGAGCATAGGGCAATTCTAAATCTTTTAATAACTTTTTCTGAATCTGCCCATACTCTGTTGCAAAACTAATTAACTCGTTCATAATAACTGAACGATTTAATTTAAAAAGAAATAAAGTGACTATTAAATATACAATTACAAATGCCGATAATATCAGTCCAGCATTTACGTTAATTACATAAATCCAAACATCCACTGCAGTTAATAAAATCCCCATTAATAAAGAGGTATGCATAAATGTCCGTAATCTGCCTTTAATCTTCACTTTACTCTTCATCATTTACTCCAATTCACTCAAATTAGCTTATTGTACGTTCGTCATGGATGCCAGGTCGACTGCTTTATCAATAACGTCTTGTGGAATTTCAATTGTCTCACCAAATGAATCAATTTCAATCACCATTGCTTGCGTTTGTCCATCCTCAGAAATCATTTCCATTTTTTTGATTTCTTCTGTATCATTTGAAATATAAACCCTTAAATATAAATTTGAAAATCCGTCTTCTTCACCACCAACTAGCACTGTAGTCGATTGAATTACGGTATAATTATCATCATCTAGATCCATAAAATCAAAATGCGTTCCACCCAATGCCATTTCCGGATTTGCTTCTATTTCTTCTTTTGAAGGAATAATGGATTCAAGATTCTGCGCTCCATTTGCAATATCTTTGGTTACAGTCTTAAACCAACTCATACCATCCATACTTGTATAAGTTGTAATACTTCCATCTTCTGAAGGTGTCGAAGTATATATTGTTGTAACCACTTTTTGACCATTTTGCTCCATTTCCATTTTTGTACTTGAAGCTCTACTAGAATCTATTTGGATAAACATTGTACTTTTTTGACCATCCAAATCCATTGTGATGTTCTCTTGTAACCCCTTTTCTAAATCAAGATTACTACAGGCCTTAATGTATAATGCGTCTGCTTCTGACAAACCGCTTATTTCACTTGATGCCTCATCTTCGCTTGCTTCAGAGCTTTCATCACTTTGCTCTTCATCCGCAATCACAACTTCTTCAACTGCAACATCTTCTTTCTTACCACTACAACCAACAACTCCCATGATTACTACGAACCCTAATACACTTACTAATTTTTTCATTGATGAATCCCCCTTTTTTGATTTCAATGAGTTTGTTCTTTACATTTTATGTTTGGATTACTTCAGCACCGATTCTATACTTGGCTTTTCAATTGCTGTATCGATTGCTTCCTGTGGAATCGTAATGGTTTCGTTAAATTCTCTAAAATTCATTGCAATATCCTCTGCAATTCCATCTTCGTTCACTAAAGCAACTTTCTCAACTTTATTCTTCTTTTTATTGACATAAAAACGGTAATAGTAACCTTCTATTAAGTTAGATGCTTGAATTACATACTGCTGCTTATTTGTAAGATTATGTATTTTGAAATTTCCGTCTTCTAGATATTTTGCCACATCTTCTTCTGAATCAGATACAAATTTCCCCAAATATTCCTTTGAAGAATTATCGAAAGCATTCTCCACAGGCTCTATAATTTTGTACCAATTTTTATCCTCTTTCATTTCCCCATTCACCATATTGAATACTTTTATATATTGAGTAACCATTCCCTCTTCATCTGAGCGAGTTCCATACCCAACCATCGCATACCTTGCTCGTCCATCCAATTCAGCTGTAAGCTTCTCATAATATTTTCCTTCACTGTCAAACTGTAGAATAACACTTATTACCGCCCCGCGAGTACGCATATCAAGTTTGGGTATTGTTACAACTACATTCTGCTCCGTGCTCTTTGTAAAATCGTAACATGAATTAATCAATATAATTTCAGCATCTGATAATCGTCTCCCACCTACTTCTGTAATGAAATCTTCTTCATTCCCTTGAGCATTATCACTCACAGCAGGTTCCTTACTTGTCGCTGTATCTTGACTCACTGTGCCCGCTAAATCAGCGGTTCCTGATTCTTCATTACCCGCTTCATTTGAGCCGGCCATTTGCTCTTCCACTTCTTTACTTAGTACATAGCTATCGATTAATTCTCTGCATCCTAAAAGAGTTGATGCTATCATTACAAGCATCACAAGTACCACTAATTTTCTTTTCATCTTGCTTTCCCCCCACAAAATTTTCATCAAACTAAATCATAACACATTTTGAACGCTGATGCAATTTGCTCACATGCAGTGTTTAAATTCGATTTCCCAATTAGCTATTTTCGATTTCTCTCAAAAAATCCTGTAATGCCTTTCGCTCTCGTGCAATTTCCTCTTGCTCCCGACTTAGCAATACACGCTCGAAACGCAGGATACTTTCTTCAATTTTTCGTCTAAGACTTCCCTTTGTTTCTTCATAGAGTCTCTCTCCTAGTGCAAGAACTAATCGGTTTTCTTCATGTTCTCTTGGCGGAATCTTTAGATAGGATAGTTCTTCTAGTCGAGCAGCAATCTCTTCATCAGACAAATCAATGTCCTGCATCTTTAATATTTTCTTGGTTGTCTCTCCAGTTGAAATAACGCGCACTTCTATTTCTAAAATTGAATTCACGTCATAGGTATAGGTGATATCCACCGATTCTTCACTTGCTTTTGCTTTTGGAACCTTAATCACTAACTCTCCCAAAAATAAATTATTCGAAGCAACTCTACTTTCTCCTTGCAATACCTTAATTCTAAGAGATGTTTGATTGTCATGGATCGTATATAAGCGTTCCGTACGGCTGGTTGGTATCACTGTGTTACGTTCGATAATTGGACAATAGTGCCCGGATTCAAATTTGTTTTCTTCTACTTCGATTGACACTTCTGTCCCCAATGTGAATGGACAAACGTCTGTCAAAATAACTTCCTTGATATCCTTATTACGCTCCTTCATTGCACCTTGAATTGCTGCTCCAAGAGCAACTGCCTGATCTGGATCCACAGAGTTATTTGGATAATTCCGAAATAATTTACTAACATAGCGGTATACGATTGGAAGTCTTGTTGCTCCGCCTACCATAATCACCATATCAATGTCTTTGATTTTGATTTTTGCGTCTTGAAGGCTTGTTTTAATAGGTTCTTTAATCTTATCTAAAAGCTCTTCACATGCTATCTCATATTCAATTTCATTGATTACACCTTCGCATATTTGATCCCCATACTCGTATGAGTAGTTTACTTTATTTTCATCCGCAAACCTGCACTTACACTGTTCAGCGACCTGTACTAATCTTGCAAAATCTCTTGAAGACAAATCATGAATTGGAATTTCGTGCTTTTTTGAAATCATTTCCATTAATTTTTTGGTAAAATCTTCTCCTCCAAGATAGTTGTCGCCTGCAACTGCTCGCACTTCTAAAATATTGTGAAATAACTCTATAATGGATACGTCAAATGTTCCGCCCCCTAAATCAAATACTAAAAACTTCGTATTTTCTTCTCGATGTGATATCCCATAAACAATTGCTGCTGCCGTCGGTTCACTAATAATTCGCTCTACTTTCAGTCCAGCTAATTCACCTGCACGTTTTGTGGCTTTACGCCTAGCATCATTAAAGTACGCTGGAACGCTAATAATAACTTCCTCAATTGGCTCATTTAAAAAGTGTTCTGCATCCTCTTTTAAGTATTTTAAAATAAACGAGGATAATTCTTCTGAGGAGTACTCTTTTCCAGATAATACATATTTTTTATTCGTCCCCATGGTTCGTTTAAATACTTTCGCGCATGTTTCTGGGTTTGTCAGGCCTTGCTCAAGTGCTGTCTTACCCACACTAATGGTTCCATTCACATCAATACTAACGACCGAAGGCGTAAGTGCCTCGCCTAGTCGGTTTGGGATTACATGCGCCTCATTATCTTTAAAATAGGCACATAAACTATTGGTAGTTCCTAAATCAATTCCAATTATCATCTTTGGTTCCCTACTTTTTTCCTTAATTCATCAATTTTTGCCTGGTACTCTAAATAATCAAATTCATATTCTATGGCAACTTCATAATCTGCAATTGCCTCTTCTAAACGATTACTAGCTTCATTCAATTTTGCACGACCAAGATACCATTCCACACAAATTCCATATTTACAATTTTTACAAGTATATCCTTTATCCATTAATGCAAAATACTTTGCTGCTTCCGCATAATCCCCGATTGTGTGGTAAAAATCTCCCAACTTATAGAGCGGTATATTACGATATCCAAAACTCAATTGATAGTTTGAAAGACTACCATGCTTTGCTGTAATATAATCTAAATACTGCTTGCGATAACGCTCTATCTCTGCTCGATTATTCCACTT